>CADCWK010000169.1 GCA_902806375.1 uncultured Thermomicrobiales bacterium | reverse complement strand
GACCGAGGTGCCGGTCGGCATCGCCGCGGTGATGGCGACGATCCGCGGGTCCGTGTTGGCAAGTTCCGCGGCGGCGTCGGCGAAGACGTCCTGGTACTTGGGCGGCGCCGGCGGCGAGGCGGAACCGCCGGCGGCCAACGGGGCGACCTTCGGCCTGGCCGAGACGGCGTGGCTGCGCTCGTGGTCGTCGGCCGCCGGGGCATAGCCGCGGCCCTTCTCCGTGACGACGTGGAGGAAGACCGGCCCATCGACCTGCACCGCCGCCTGGAGGGCGTCGATCACGTCACGGAGGTTGTGGCCGTCGATCGGACCGAGGTAGGTGTAGCCCAGTTCCTCCCAGATCATGCCGTGGTACATGAAGGCCTTGACCGAGTCGGTCAGGCGCTTGCCCATGTCGACCATGAAGTCGCCCTGCGGCATGCGCTCGAGCAGGCGCTCGAGGTCGTCCTTCGCCTTGCTGAACCGGCGGTCCGTCCGGATCCGGTCCAGGTACTTGCTCAGGGCGCCGACGTTCTTCGCGATCGACATCTCGTTGTCGTTGAGGATGACCGTCATCGGGATACCGATGTGGCCGCCGTTGTTCAGCGCCTCGAAGGCCATCCCGCCGGTCAGGGCACCGTCCCCGATCAGGGCCATCGTCCGGGGCATCGGTCCGGAGGGGTCGAGGCGATGCCGGAGGCGATCGGCGACCGCCATGCCGAGGGCGGCCGAGATGCTGGTGCTGGCGTGCCCGGCCCCGAAGCTGTCATGCTCGCTCTCGTCCCGCGAGAGGAAGCCGGAGATGCCCCCCTCTTGCCGCAGCGTCTTGAACCGGTCGAGCCGGCCAGTGAGCAGCTTGTGGGCGTAGGCCTGGTGGCCGACGTCGAAGACCAGGTGATCGCGCGGGGAATCCAGTACGACGTGCATGGCGAGGATCAGTTCGACCGGGCCGAGACTGGCGCCAAGGTGCCCACCGTTGATCGACACGGTCTCGATCAGCTCGGCCCGGATCTCGGCGGCCAGCTGCTCCAGTTGAGCGATGCTCAGACCCTTCAGCTCGGACGGGCCGGCGAGCGACGGCAGGATCGGTGGGCGGGTTCCGCCCACCGTGGCGGAGACCTCGGTCGCTCGACCACTGCTTGACCGGCTTCGCTTGGCACTGTCTGTCATGGTCCTCGTCCCTGATTCCTGGCTGACGCGGGATGCTGGCCAGTCAGGCCCCCGAACACCACGTCGCTGTGGCGATGCTCCCGATCGATGTTCCCGATCGTGGATCGGCGCCCGCCTATCCGGTCCAGTCTAGGGGCAGCCGACGCAATTGACACGCCGCCCGCGGCGCAAGCTCCCGAAGGAGAGGCGGTTCTACTCGATCTCGTCGCCGACGACCGTCCGTGAAGACGGGTCGACGCCGCGGTCCGTTACGGGTCTGGGTATCGGGTTTGCGGGGCGGAGCCCATCGCTCGTCGGGCGAGGCAGGGACCCGCCGGATCTCCGTGGCCAGCGACGGCCATGCCGTGACGGCCCGTGGAGCTGACGTGTCGAGGCGTCCCCGTTGGTCGCTCAGTGATCCGAAACAGGTCACTGGACGAAATCTTAGCGAGGACGGAGGCGGTCCCCTCGCGAATCGCCGGTTCGATCAGGGGGGCCGGCTCGTCCCTAGCCACGGCGGTCCGACCGAGCGTCCGACCAGCGCCCGGACGGCGGGCACGCGACCCATGTGGAGAGTCGCTCGTGAGGACCCGAGAGAACCCGGATGGTCTTTCGGGCGTAAACAGGACATCGGCGGACGGTTCCGGCGCGACCGTCACCCCGATCGAGGAGCGCCCCGCCTGACCCCACGTCGCGGCCTGGCTTCGATGCCAGCCTCCCGCCAGGCCCGGGTCAGGGCCGCCCGCGCGGCGCTCCAGTACCCGCGCGAGACCTGTCGCATTCGCCGGGCAGGCGTTGACGTCACTCCCCGTCCGCAGTGGGACGAGACCGCCCGACAACCAGCCATGGCCCTACGAGAGGACCTTCCGGATGCGTGAACCATCGTTCCCCAATGGACAACCGGCGCGGCCAGCACAGAACGGGCGGACCGGAACGGGACCACAGCCCATGGCCAGGACGGCTATCGTGCACCGGGCCGACGGGACGCCGCGTCCCGTCGCCTCCCCGGAGAATGCCCGTATCCTGCGCCAGGCGCTGTCGGAAAACTCCCAGGGGACCCATGCCGACCTCTGGATGCCGCACCAGCCAGCGGTGCGGCAGCGGGTCGGTCCCACGATCAAGGCGCTCCGGTTACGGCGGGAGATGTCGCTGCACCAGTTGGCCGATGCGGCCGGCGTGTCACCGTCGCATCTCAGCCGGATCGAACGCGGGTTGACGGTCCCGTCCTATGAGGTCCTGGACCGGATCGCCGACTCGCTCGGCTCGGACCTGCGGCAGTTGCGGAATGAGGAGGAGCGGGCGCGGGCGGTCGATGGGGAACTCGACCAGCTCTTCGACTACTTCGACATGCCGACGCCGACCCGGGCGGAGCTGCTCCAACTGAGCAACCGAGCCCGCGCGGACATCGCCCGCGCGCTGCACCGGGCGATCCGCCGGAGCGCCTGACCGCCGGTTGACATGATCAGAGCGGGGGCAGCGATATCATCGCTGCCCCCGCTCTCCAGCTTTCTCAGCGTCCTCGTCGCGTCGCCGTGCCCAGGTGGCGGTACCGGGCAAGACGAGGGATCCGGCGCTACATCACCATTCGCAGTTCGAGTAGTTCCGGCGAGGAACGAATCCGCTGCCACGTCCCGCCGCCGTCCCAATCCTCCAGGTCGTCTGCCGTCGTGGAGCGCCGGGCCGTCACGTACAGGGTGAGGCGGTGGTCGTAATACTCACGCACCTCCGCGCGAAGGACATCGGGCTTGGCCAGGAGGTGACGCTGGATGGCCAGGGCGATCGCCGCCCGCGGGATGCCGTCTAGCACCACGGTCGTCCGCCCCTGGCTCACCGGGGCCGCACCGGCGATCACGGGTGTGACCCCGTCACCCGGCGGGCTCTCCGAGGCACCCCCACTGCCGGAGGGTTCCAGCCGGGTCGCTGGGTCGAACGTCGACCCGCTCGTCCCTTCGTCCCGACGATCGTCCAGGGGGGGGCCGGACTCCGCCTCCCCGTTCATCCCGTCCATGACTGCGGGATCGGCGACCGGGGTCGGCTCAGGCTCCGTTACGGCCCAGCCGGTGGTGCTGCTCTCGACAGGCGCCGCCTCGGGGCCCTCGCCGATCTCCGGCTCGTGAGAACCGGACTCGTTGCCGCTCAGCATCTGTTCGGTCGGGCTGGCGAAATCGTGCTGGACGGTTCCCTCACCGGCGGGGGCGGACGTCTCGGGATTGTCAGAACTGGCGGCGGCCATCGACCCGCCGGTCGGGGGGGGCGCCGATCCGCTGCTGGGGAGCCGGTCGTCCCGGGCGTCGTCGCCGGTGGGTCCTGCTCCCGCGGCCAGGCCGGGTGGTCGCTGCCCGATGACGCCGTGCCGGACCTCGTCGTGGACATCCTCGGCGACACTCTGGTCATGGCGTGAGCGGGTCGCGGTGGTGTCCGGCAGCTGGTCCGGGCGCTGGCCGAGGAGCGAGCCGGGAGCCTGCAGGCCCACTGGCTCGAGCTCGAACTCGATCTGCTCGAGCGCGTCCGAGACGCGATGAGCCAGGCGCTCGGTAGCCTGCTGGATCGTCATGACGTCATCGAGCAGTTCGGTGAGGGTGGCTCGCTGCGTCTCGCGCTCCGCCTCGATCTGCTCCCGGGTGCGCGCGATCGCGGCGACGGCCTCGTCCCGCTTGTCCGCTGCCTCCCGCAGGAGCTGGCCCGACCGGGCGATGTTCTGCTGGATCAGTTCATCGAACGACTCGTAGAAGCGCAGCCGCTCCGCCATCTGCTCGATCGCCTCGGGCGTCACCAGCGCGGCGTCAGCCGCTGGCACCAGCCCGCCGACCGGTGGGGCGGGAGCATGACCCGGGGTCGCGTCGACGGCGTCCGGACGGGAGGGGACTGACTCCGACATACGATGCTTCCTCTGCCTTCGGGCGCGCTGGCGGGTAGACAGGCTCGTCCGGTCGGCAGCAACGGACCGGCTGGACGGATGAACTTCCGGGACGTGCCTGGGCGACGAGTGTAGCAGCCGGATCACGGCCGGGAAGGGCGTCGCGGGGACGGTTCAGGTGTCGTGGACCGTCGCGATCCAGCGCCGATCCGTCCCCGGCAATACGCCCGGTTACAATAGGTACGTGATGCAACGGGATCGTGGCGTTCCCCTCTGACCAACCGACTCGCCATCGCGCCGTGTCCCCACGCCGGACCGCTCGCGCCGTCATCCACTCTCAGCCGGGAGCCAGAGACATGACCGCTACGCTGACCCGCGACCCGCGCACGCCCCTCGCCCGCCACGTCGGTGCCAACGCCTACCTCGACGCCGCCCGTGACCACCTGCTGGTCTACGACGGCTCGATGGGCGCGACGATCCTCAACATGGAATTGCCGCTGTCCGCCTACGGCGGCAAGGAGGGCTGCAACGAGGCCCTCGTCCTCCACAGCCCGGACGTGATCGAGCGGCTGCACGCCAGCTTCCTCGACGTCGGCGTGGATGTCCTCGAGACGGACACCTTCGGTGGCAGCCTGATCAAGCTGGAGGAGTACGGGCTCGGCGACCAGACCTACGAGTTGAACTTCAAGGCGGCGGCACTGGCCCGCCGGGTGGCCGACCAGTACTCGACGGCAGCGAAGCCGCGCTTCGTCGCGGGCTCGATCGGCCCGACCGGCCTGCTCCCGGCCTCGGACGACCCGATGCTCGGCCAGCACCGGTTCCAGCAGGTCGTCGACCTGTTCCTCGACCAGATCCGGGGCCTGGTCGACGGAGGGTCGGACGTCCTCATCATCGAGACCGTCCAGGACATCCTCGAACTCAAGGCCGCCGTCCACGCCGCCCTCCGGATCCGGCAGGAGACGGGCGTCGAGATCCCGATCCACGCCTCGATCACGCTCGACACCAGCGGCCGGATGCTGCTCGGTACGGACATCGCCGCCGCGCTCTCCATCCTCGAGTCGCTGCCGGTCGACGTGATCGGGCTGAACTGCAGCACCGGGCCCGAGCACATGCGTGAGCCGGCCCGGTACCTCGGCGAGTACAGCACCCGCCCGGTCGCGATCATCCCGAACGCCGGCATCCCGATCAACGTCAACGGGCTGGCCGTCTTCCCGCTCGAGCCCGAACCGATGGCGCGCGCGCTCCGCGAGATGGTCGACGACCTCGGCGTCGGCGTCGTCGGCGGCTGCTGCGGCACGACCACCGACCACCTGCAGACGCTGGTCTCCGAGCTGGAGCGCCGCCCGTCGATGAGCGCTCCGAGCCGTCCGGCTAGCCCCCGGGCGGTCGTCGCCAGCATGCTGCGGGCGGTCGATCTCCAGCAGGAGCCCGCCCCCCTGATCGTCGGGGAGCGCGTCAACACGCTCGGCTCCCGCAAGGTCAAGCGGCTCGTCCTCGAGGGCGACCACGACGGCATCATGGCCGTCGCCCGAGGGCAGGTCGAGGAGGGCGCCCACGCGCTCGATCTCTGCGTCGCGCTGACGGAGCGGACCGACGACGAGGAGCGGGAGACCCTCCGGGAACTGACCAAGAAACTGGCCCTCAACGTCGAGTCGCCGGTCGTCCTTGACTCGACTGAGCCGATGGCCATCCTCGACGCGCTGGAGCAGTATCCCGGCCGGGCGATCATCAACTCCATCAACATGGAGGACGGTCGGAAGAAGATCGACACCGTCCTGCCGATGGCCCTCGCCCACGGCGCGGCGGTGATCGCGCTGACGATCGACGAGGACGGGATGGCCAAGACGGCCGACCGCAAGGTTGAGGTCGCCCGGAAGATCCACGACCTCGTCGTCGGGGAGTACGGGCTGGCGCCGGAAGCGCTGATCTACGACGCGCTGACCTTCCCGCTGACAACCGGCGACCCGGAGTTCCAGACCTCGGCGATCGAGACGATCGAGGGTATCCGCCGTATAGAGCAGGAGTTGCCGGGC
>CADCWK010000168.1 GCA_902806375.1 uncultured Thermomicrobiales bacterium | reverse complement strand
AAGGTCGAAGTCGAATGTATCGCCGTCGCCGTCGCCGGTTAGGGCTGGGCGGCAGCGGTTCATCCGCGACTTCATGTCCGTTGGCACCGACCGGCCCGCTTGCTATACTGCGCCCTACCCTTCCAGCGAGGGTGATCAGGGTGCATAGCTCAGTTGGTTAGAGCGCACGGTTCACATCCGTGAGGTCACAGGTTCGAGTCCTGTTGCGCCCACCGTCCAGACGGGACTGCTCGACGAGGAGCGGTCCCGTCTGTCGTTTTCCCCTAGCGCCTTGGGCCAGCGCCCCTGAGTCGAGGACACCGGGTGGGGCGAGACCCGGTTGGACGTGGCATCCCTACCAGAATCGACCCTGGCTGACACCATTCCGTGACGTCCAGCGCAGACACTCCAGGACGGAACGTCCCCTCTGGCGGCCAACGCCAGCCTTTCTCACCAGGGAACCCGCACGATGCCGACACGTTCGACCGTCCCTGGAACGTCCCAGGACGGGGCGTCCCCGTCCCGTAGCAGCCTTCCCGTCCTCTGGTCGTTCATACGTCCCCACCGGATGCTCCTCGGCCTGGGCGTCCTGCTCGGTCTGCTGACGACCGCTGCCGGGCTGGCCACGCCGCTGGTCACGAAGTGGGTCCTGGATGGGCTGGGGACCGACGTTTCCGTCGGTCCAGCGGTCGCGGCCCTGGTGGGTCTCCTCCTGATCGGGAGCGTGATCGGTTTCGTCCAGCAGATCCTGCTCGGTCAGGTCGCCGAAACGATCGTGCTCGATGCCCGGACCCGGCTGGTCCGCCGGCTGCTCCGGCTGCAGGTCGGTGAACTGGCCGGACGGTCCAGTGGCGAACTCAGCACGCGGGTGACCGCCGACACGATCCTGCTGCGGCAGGCCACCTCGACGAGCGTCGTCGGGCTGATCAACTCCGTCGTCGGTATCGTTGGTGCCATCGTCCTGATGGCCGTGCTCGACTGGGTGTTGCTGCTCACGACGCTGGCCGCCCTGTCCCTCGTCATCGTCGCGTTCGGGGTCCTGATGCCCCGGCTGGCGACGGCTCAGCGACAGGCGCAGGAGGCGGTCGGCCGGCTCGGCGGTCGGCTGGAGGGTTCCCTCCGGGCCATCCGGACGGTCAAGACCAGCCGGGCGGAGACGCGCGAAGGGGATGTGATTCTGGCTCATGCCAGGGAGTCGGCCCGGCAGAGCATCCGGGCGGTCCGAATCGAGGCAATCGCCTGGACCATCGCCGGAGGTGGGATCCAGGTCGCCATCGTCGCCATCCTCGGCGTCGGCGCCTGGCGGGTGAACCAGGATCTGCTCGAGGTCTCCGGGCTGATCGCCTTCCTGCTGTATGCGTTCCAACTCATGGGGCCGATCGGGACATTGACCAGCGCCGTGACGCAGCTGCAGTCCGGCATCGCCGCCGCGCGCCGCATCGAGGAGATCGAGACACTCGCCGTCGAACCGACCGCCGAGCTGTCCGGGTCCGGGGCGCCGCCTCTCCAGGAGACGTCCCCGGTCCCCGATGGGGCCGTCATCACGATGGCTGGCGTCACGGCCCGCTACGGTCCGGGCACACCGGCCGCGGTCGATACTGTCTCCCTCAGCCTTCCCCGGACCGGCCATATCGCCATCGTCGGTCCGTCCGGGGCCGGCAAGAGCACGATGTTCTCCCTGATGCTCGGTTTCCTGCGACCAGAGCGCGGCACCCTGCTCCTGGACGGTGTCTCCTACGAGGAACGGTCGCTTTCCTCCATCCGGGAACGGATCGCCTATGTCGAACAGGACGGGCCGCTCCTCCCGGGAACCCTGCGCGACAACCTGGCTTTCAGCTATCCGGAGGTCGATGACGAGGCGATCTGGGACGCCTTGCGGTCGGTCCAGCTGGACGAGCGCGTCCGCTCGCTGCCGGCCGGGCTCGACACCGAGATCTCCGCGACGACGATGTCCGGCGGGGAGCGCCAGCGGATCGCCCTCGCCCGGGTCCTCGTGGGCTCCCCGGAGGTCCTGCTACTCGATGAGGCCACCGCCCAGCTCGATGGTCTGACCGAGGCCGCGATCCATGCCTGCATCGCACGCATCGCGCGCACCGGGACGGTCGTCACGATCGCGCATCGGCTCTCGACGGTCATCGACGCCGACCAGATCCTCCTGATGGAGCGAGGAGCGATCCGGGCGCGTGGCACGCACGCCGAACTGCTGTCCAGCGACGATCTCTACCGCCGGCTCGTCGAATCATTGCGAATCGCGTCCATCGACGTGGACGCCGTCGCCGCCTGACGGACCGCGGGACAGGGTGCGGCAGGTCGCCCCGGGGTAGGTACACTGGCCGGGCGGCGGCGTGGCACGGAAGCAGGGAGATCGGTGATGGACGAACGGCTGGCGCGGCAGGGTGAGCGGACGCTCAGTGGATACATCGGGGACGTGGCCAGCGGTGCACCGGCACCAGGGGGCGGGAGCGTTGCCGGCATGGTGGGGGCCATGGCCGCGGCGCTGGGCAGCATGGTCGCGAACATGACCATCGCCCGCAAGAAGGATCCGGCGGGCGTCCCATCAGAACTGACGGCGGCCGTCACCCTGCTGGCCGACGCGACACGGCGCCTGATCGACCTCTCGGCCCAGGACGAGACCGCCTACCGGCAGTACATCGTGGCCACTCGGCTCCCGAAGGAGAGCGAGGCTGACCGAAGCGTCCGTCGGGCCGCGCAGCAGGACGCCCTGCTCGTCGCGGCCGATGTCCCGCTGGCCGTCGCAGAGTTGTGCCGGGCGACGCTGCTGACCCTAACCCCGGTCGCCCGGCTCGGGACCCGGCACGCACTGGCCGACTGCTCGGTCGGTGCCTGGCTGTCCGTCGCCGCGGCCCACGCGGCCCTGATCAACGTCCGGACCAACGCCGCCATGATGGACAGTGAGCACCGGTCGACGGGTTATGTCCGGCGAGCGGACGAGATCGAGGCCGATCTTGACGCGATGAAGCGGGAAGTCCTGGCGACGGTGGCCGAGCGGAACGCCTCAGCGACCTGATCCACCGCGATCACGGCCCGACCGACCAGGGCGTCGGGAGACAGACCGGTCATCGTACGCATCGGCTCATCCTCGCCCCGTTCGACGCGGGAGGGAGTGCCAGCGCTCGTTCGCCGCTCGGCAGCCTTGGCACGACCGGGAGACCCGCCGGCACCCCGACCTATCGCTGGGCCGTCGCGATCTCGACCTGTCCAGGCAGGAGATTCACGCTGGTGACGCTGAGCCCGTTGGTCCGGAAGTAGGCGTTGAGGCCGTCCTCCAGCCCGCCGGCGATCCAGTCGGTCGGGATGAGATTGCCGATGATCCCGGCATCGGCCTCGGCGTCGGTCAGCCGGATCTCGCCGTCCTCGACGGCGAGTCCCGCCTGATAGCCGGCGGTCTGCCCACCGAGATCGACGATGAACTCGATCCCGGCTGGATCGATGATGACCTCGACCGCCTGGATATCGCCCGAGTCACTCGCCAGCTGCCGGGTGATCCCGGCGGTCAACTCGTCGTCGGTGATGACGTAGGTGCCCGGACCCGCGAAACCGGCACGGTCGAGTTGGGCGGCGACTTCGGTCGAGGTCAGGCCGCTGACCGAGTCGCGGATGCCGGGACCGATCTGGGTGAAGGCATAGACGACACCTCCGATACAGAGCAACAGGCAGAGGCCGACGATCGCCATGATCACGACGAGGGCGGTCCGGCGACGTCGCCGCGGCGGCTGGGCGGGCTGGTCATACGGGTTCCGACCATAGGGATCCTGGATGGACGGATCCCGCTCAGAGCGGGCGCGCGCCTGGTTCTGCCAACTGGGATCGCGATCCGTCATCGTGCCTCCATCTCGTGAGTGATCCTGCGTCGTCGACCGCAGGGAGTCAGGCGTCGACCTGTCGCGGCCGGTACTGCAGGGACTCGGCGACGTGGACCGGGCTGATATCGCCGCCGCCATCGAGGTCGGCGATGGTCCGCGCCAGCTTCAGCACCCGGTGATACCCACGGGCGGACAGCCCGAGCTGTCGGACCGCCGTCCGGAGCAGTCGTTCCGAGGTCTCGTCCAGCGGCGCGTACCGGGCCAGCTGTCGTGGGCCCATGTCGGCGTTGGTCGCGCCCGGCTCGTCGGCGAACCGGGTCGCCTGGATCGACCGGGCAGCCTCGACCCGGGCCCGCACGGTGACGGACGACTCGCCGTCGCGCGTCTCGGTGAGTTTGTCGTACTCGACTCGCGGGACATCGAGGTGGATATCGATCCGGTCCAGCAGCGGACCACTGATCTTCTTCTGGTACCGCTGGATCGCCTGGGCCGAGCACCGGCAGGCATGGGTCGGGTCGCCGAGGTGTCCGCACGGACACGGGTTCATGGCCGCGATCAAGGTGAAGTTCGCCGGGAAGGAGACCGTGCCGGCGGCCCGGGCAAGCGTCACCCGGCGGTCCTCCAGGGGTTGCCTCAGCATCTCCAGCGTCGCGGTATTGAACTCCGGCAACTCGTCCAGGAACAGGACGCCCCGGTGCGCCAGGCTGATCTCGCCGGGCCGGGGCCAGGCGCCGCCCCCGATCAGCCCCGCACTCGACGTGGTGTGATGCGGCGATCGGAACGGGCGGTCGCGCAGGAGCGGAGTCTCCGGCGGCAGCAACCCGCGGACGCTGTAGATCCTGGTGACGTCGAGGGCCTCGGCGGTCGACATCGAGGGCATGATCCCGGGCAACGCTCGCGCCACCATGGTCTTGCCGGAGCCCGGAGGGCCGGACATGATGACGTTGTGCGCCCCGGCGGCCGCGACCTCCAGCCCGCGCTTGACATGCTCCTGTCCGCGGATCTCGCCGAAGTCGATGGTGGACTCCGCGACGACGGACGGGCCGACCTCTCCCGGCGCCTGACGCGGGATTGGCGCATCGCCGACGAGGTGGTTGACCAGGTCGGCCAGCGTCGCCACCGGGTAGACCTCGACGTCCTCGACCAGCGCCGCCTCCGGCGCGTCCACCGCCGGGATGAAGGCTCGCCGCAGGCCCCGCTCCCGCGCCAGCGTCATCATCGAGAGGATGCCGGGCGTGTGCCGGGTCGCGCCATCCAGGGCCAGTTCGCCGACGATGAGGGCGTCGTCCAGGTCGGCCACGATCTGCTTGCCACCGACGAGCACACCGATGGCGATCGGGAGGTCGTACGTCGGGCCATTCTTGCGCAGGTCGGCCGGCGCGAGGTTGATCGTCACCTTGCCGTGCGGGAACTTGCCACCGGAGTTCCGGATCGCCGCCCGGACTCGCTCCCTGCTCTCCTGCACGGCCGTGTCGGGCAGTCCGACCAGGACGATGCCGGGCGTCCCGCCCCCGACGTCGACCTCCACTTCGACGAGCACGCCGTTGAGACCGACCACCGCGCAACTGAACACCTTGGCGAGCACAGCGTCCCTCTCGTCGTCGATGCCTGACCGATCAGTTTCCGGCTGGTTCCGGGATGATAGCCGACGCCTGACGCGTCGACCCGGTGGTGCCGCGACGCGTCCCCACGGCCGGCGGCAGCCCGTGGCGCTGGGGAGGATGGTCTGGAGGACCGGCTTCGGCTACACTTCGCCGGTCATGCCATGGGGTGACTCGCCCATGGCGTCCCTCGGCTCCGAACATGTCTGGTCAGAGATTGACCGCGTCAGGAATGGTGACCAACCCGTATGCGTGTCGAGATGCGAGATTCCGAGAGCTTCGACCAGTTGCTCAAGCGATTCACCAAGACCATCGAGCGCTCCGGCGTGATCCGCGAGCACCGCCGCGGCCTGCGCTTCATCAGCGTCCAGGAAGAGAACCGCGCCAAGCGCCGCAAGGCCGAGCGACGCCGCCGCCGCAACGCCGCCTGATCAGCGGGCGGGCACCGAGCGGACTGAAGGAGGCCGGGAACAATTCCCGGCCTGTTCGGCGTATTCCGGTTCCCGAGATGGCTCTCGTCCGGTGAAGGACCGGGAGCCAGACTACGACCTGTGCGTACCCTGGACGGCTGGTCGTGCGCTGTTCACCTCGTCACGGAGCGACCGGGCGGCATC
>CADCWK010000167.1 GCA_902806375.1 uncultured Thermomicrobiales bacterium | reverse complement strand
CCACGTCAGGAGAAAGGCGATCAGGGGCAGGATCGTCAACACGGGTAGCTCCTCGGCAGAGGCATGAACGGATTTGACCGTGCGATAGGTTCAACGTGTGGGGAGTCGAGGGGAGTCCGTAGGCCTGAGGATCGCCAGGTCAGGATGGTCTCGTCTGGCTCGATACCGGGAACAGGGGAAGAGGGGCTAGTCCGTCGGTCCGGGCGTTGCCCCTGCCGTAGGACCGTCGGTCCGGGGGACGTGTCGCTGTTCGGCTTCCTGGCTACTCGCGCCCTCGAGGTGCATGACCTTGATGTGCGACGAGAGCGACGCTCCGAACAGGACGATAAGCGCGACCCAGTAGACCCAGGTAAGCAGGAACGCTGCCGCCGCTAGCGGTCCGTAGAGTATGGCCAGAGACTCCCAGAGGAGCTCGACCACCGCCGTGAACGCCGCCCGGGTCGCAAGGAACAGGCCAGTGACGACCGCCGACGCGATCAGTACCGCTCGCCACATCCGCTTGCCCAGCGGGACGGTGGCATAGACGAGCGTGAAGGTGCCGAAGATCAGGAGCGTCTGCAGGGTCTCAGTCAGGGCCAGTGTGACCCGCTCCTGGGCCGTGGTCGTCAGCCCGATCACGCGTTCAGCGAGCGCCAGCAGCGGGCGGGTGGCGACCGCCAGCCCGGCTACCGAGACGATCCCAATGACGAGAGCGCCTTCGGTCAGGACCCGCCGCCGGAACGTATCGTCCCGCTGGTCGACGTCAGACATCCGGTCCATCGCCGACGTCAGCGTCCCGAGGATGCGGCGCCCGGTGATCAGAATCAGGACGACCGCGATGACGCCGAGCCGCTCGCGCTGCTGCTGAGCTCCGTCCACCAGGGCCACCGGATCGATTTGCTCCGCCGGGACGAATTCATTGACCCCATTGACGATACGCTCCCCGACCCACTGGGGATCGGTCACGTAGGACGCGACGATGATGATCACGATGACCACGGGGAAGAAGGACAGCAACGCGAAGAAGGACAGCGCCGCTGCCCAGGCCAGCCCGTCGTTGGCGAACAGATCCTGGACCGACCGGCTGACGATCAGGGGCCAGCGTCGTTCCCGTCCCGTCGTTGTCATGAGTCGATCCATGCGGTAGGAGCCCAGAACGAACGGCGGCGGAGAGTCCGAAGACTGCTCCGTCGCCGTTCACGTGATCAGACCGAACTGTACTGGGCGAGGCCGCGATCAGGCTAGGCCGTCGCGTGGAGGTCGCGGCGGTTGTTGTGGCCGACGATCCCACCGACCGTGGCGGCGGCAAGGGCCAGGAGGATCCCGGCGAGCGTGCCCCAGCTGCTGTCACGCAGCGTCTCGAAGCTGGAGACCTGGGCAGCAGGGTCAGCCTGGGCGTCCTGGGCGAAGTTGGTCACGTCGCCGAGGTTGGTGCCGAGGGAGCCGAGGGCCGAGCCGAGACCAGTGCCGCTGAGGTAGAGGACGAGGGCCAGGATGGTGGCACCGACGAGGAAGCCGTTGATCATGCCGCTGCCGACGCCGCCGACTGCGGCGGTCTTGGCGGCGATGAAGCCACCGACGAAGAAGGCGATGATCGCGCTGATGCCGCCCCAGATGGCTGCACCGGTCCCGAGGGACTCGCCGACGTCACGTGGCTCGAGCGCCGAGGCCCCGATGGCCAGGCCAAGCAGCGACAGGACGATGAGCGTCGCGAGGGCGGTCAGGACGCCTCCGATGATCGGACCCCACTGGACCCGGTTCTTGGCGCGGACCGTGTCGGTCTCGTGCTCGGGGAGGGAGTGCATCACGTCCCGGCGGACGGGTGCCCCGACGTGCTCGGCGGCAGAGGTGGTGGTGTAGGGAGCGCTCATGTTTCTCTCTCTCGATTCTGTTGGGCAGAGGACGCGGGTATCTGGACGCGACCCGTGTCCCCTGCCAGTATCCGGATCTCGCCAGGCCCGGTTAGCGGGGGCGGCGAGTCGAGCCGTCGGTCGTGGTATCGACGCCGGTCACGGTCGTATCGACGACCTCGACGTCCTCGCGGCGGACCGTGCCGCCCACCTGGCGGGTCTCCTGCACGGCGTCCTTGGAGATCTCGACCTCCTCGACGACGCGGGCCCGCTTCTGCATGTCGACTTCCTCGCCATAGACGGGGACATCGATCGTCGCGTGATCCTCGGACAGGTCGGCGGCCGTCGCCTCACGGTTGACCGCGACGCGCTCGACGTGGACGCGCTCCTCGGTGACCGGGACGCTGAGGGTCTCCTCGCGCTCGGTGACGTGGGTTTCGACCCGGACTGCGCCACGCTCGACGCCGCGTGTGGTCGCGGTCAGTTCTTCCTCGACGACCGGGACGCGGATGTTATCCGTGTCGGTCCGAGTCTGGACGTTGTCGTACGCCACGGTCGTGTCGGCGACAGGTGCCGTGTCGACGTACCCGGCTGACGCCGTGGTCGTCGTGGTCGGGACCCGATCCCAGTCCTGGTTGGTCGCCTGCTCGCTGGAGACGTTCAGGTCGATGCGGTCGTCGGTGTGGCCGGCGATCGCGGAGAACGGGATGTAGTGGTCCTTGGGGAAGAAGAACCCCTTGTGCAGGACGAGGTACCCGTCCTGGATATCGTCAACCTTGCCGATCTTCTGGCCGTCTGAACCGTAGACATCGGTCCCTGGCTGAACGATCCATTCCTGGTCCATGTGTGACCTCCTGTGTGCCAGTCCATCAGTTATGACGATCATCAGGTCTGGCGAATATTGTGTCTCTGGAGTAACCCGGTTCGGCAGACGCACGGGTGGTGCCAACAGTGAGAACCGGGAACTATGCACCCAAACACGTCGAGGTCGGAAATGACAGATCCGATACTGTCCGGGTACCGTCCAGAGTGGATCCCGTGTAGCTGGCGCAACGAACGGCGCTATCAGGCTGGAAGGGACTCCGGACCACGCGCATCACGTTCCGTGCATCCCGGTCAATGCCCGGGCAGACCCGGCGAAGCGATCGGCACTTGGACAGTCCGCTGGACAGGCTGTCCCCGGATGACGCGGGTCCGCTGCGGTATGGGCCGTCGTCTCAGACCAATTGTGAGCGGGCGACTGGTTCACCGTGGCCGTTCCGGGAGCGCCTTGCCCGGCGGCGTGGAGCGCCTGTGCGAGCCGGGAGATCCCGGTCTCGATGTCCCCGGCGGGACGCCCACGACGTCGGTCTTCCCGATCCTGCGTAGGAGGCCAGGCCCGAGGCCGCCCGGTTCCGCCCGGTTCCGCACAGTGGGGCACCGTCGCTCCGCGATCCCCGGAATGGCCGACGGGAACGGTTCCGGTTCAGAACGCGAAGCGGGAGAAGTACCCCTCGATCGCGTCGACGAATGCGTCGGCGATCATCTCGTTGGCGTTGGCCGAGCGCAGGAACGCGATGTCGTCGAGATTGGTGATGAACAGCGACTCCATGATCGCCCCGGGCATCTGGCTGGGGGTGAGCTCGCCAGGGATCGCCGGGCCGGTCAGCAGCATGTTGTGGGCGAGGGTCGGGTCGCTGTCGTCGACCGAGTACGTCCCATCGTCCTTGGCGCCCCGGTTCTCCGGCGTGTAGCCCTCGGCCGCCAGCCGCTCGCCGATCGACTCCACCCCGAGCTGGGCGAAGACCTCGCTCTGGACCCCGAACGGTCGGTCCGCCGTGTACCAGCTCTCGTAGCCCGAGGGATTGCTCGTGTCGTACCCGTTGAGATGGACCGAGATCAGCAGGTCGGCGTTGGACCGGTTGCAGACATCGATCCGGGCCTGGATCTCGTCGTACGTCGCCGCCCGGGGAGAGTCAGCCCCGGTCTGGCCGTCGCCGTTGGTGTCCAGGCCGTCGGCGTTGACGCCGGTATCCCCTGTCCGGGTCATCACCACCACATAGCCCATGGAGCGCAGCCGGTCCTGGAGCAGCATCGCCTGCTCCAGGACGAAGGCGGCCTCCTCGAGCGGTGGGATCTGGTCATTGCCCTCGAAGACGCGGCCCCGGTCGCCCCCGCCATGACCGGGGTCGATGCAGACGGTCTTGACCCCGTCGAGCCACGGACCGGCGTACCCGGGCTCCTGCCGGCCGGCCGGGGGCAGGGTCGAGGTGGGCAGCGGCTGGTCCTCGAACCGGACCAGGGGCTCACCGGAGTCGCTGCCGGCCGGTGCGGCCAGATCAGCGGCCTCATCGTCCGTGGCGGTGAGGGCCGCGATCTGTGTGCCCTCGGCCGCGGCACCGTCGTCGCTGCCGCTCAGCATGCTGCCGATACTCGCGACGACGACCGACACGGCCAGGAACAGCACCCCGGCGATCGCGAGCACCCGGCCACCCGGGCCACCGCCACCCGTCCCGATCATCCGCGATCCGGTCCCCGTGTCGCCGTCGGCCGCTTCCGGCCAGTGTTCCTCGCCAGCCATGACCGGGCGGTCGGTCCGCCGGTCCTTCCCTCCCGTCGGTTCCCAGGCCAGGCCCTCGGCGCCGCGGTCACGGCGACCCGAGCCCGGGCGGCGGTCTTCCCGCGCTCGCCGGCGGTCGTCGGGCCGCAGCGGGTCGCCGAACGCGTCACGGCGCCGGGTCGGTCGGTCGCCCTGGTCGAGGCGGTCGCGGGAGTGCCGCCCATCGCCGCCGGGTGTGTGGCCGTCCCGCTCATCGCCATGTGGGGACAGGTAGTCGCGACCCTCGCGGTAAGCGGGACGCAGGCGGCGATCGGTGTCCCAGCGCAGCTCGGCGTGGGTGTCACCGTAGCCGTCGCCGGGCGGCCGGCCGCCACGGGGCGGGGCGGGGCGATCTGCCGTGGAGCCATCGCCGCGAGCGCGCCCGGACGTCCCCGGGCGGCTGCGGCTGCCGGCGTCGTTCAGGCGATCCGGGAGGTCGTATGGTCCCGTGGCGTCCGGGCGAGGCTGCCCGGGCCGGCGGCGGGGCGGGGGAGGCGAGAACGGTGAATCGCTCTCCCGGCCCGGACGACCGTCGTCCGCCGGTGGAGGCGGACGACGGTTGACCCGGCGGCTGGGCATGCCGCTGAAGGGCGAGTCATCGAAGCGACGATCAGGCGGCGGTTTCGCCATGACGGCCCTCCGTGGTGGGGGTGGTGACGGCCCAGCGCGCGGTCCGGCGGGCGCCATGAGGCGTGGCTATCCGCGAACGGACGCAGCCCTCATCCGGCCGGCCGGCATGGTGACGACATAAGACGTGATACCCCATGTTGGCGACAGGATAGGCGATCCCCTGTCGCACCGGCAATGTGACCCGGGCGCAACGGTTGTACTGCCGTTCCGGGCAGCGTTGGAGAGACAACCGAACCGGGCCAGTCGTGATCGAGGGTTGACACGTGTACCCGGGCAGGAGTATCGTATTTTACCATACGGTGAAATAACGGGCGACGACACGTCCCGTCGCTGGCCGGACGACGAATGAGGGGATGAGAACGATGACCGACGTCGCCAACGCCAGCACCGGCTACGTACCCGTCAATGGTCTGCAGCTGTACTACGAGATCCACGGCGAGGCGCAGCCGGACACCCTGCCGCTGGTCCTGCTGCACGGTGGGATCTCGACGATCGCCACCGACTTCGGCCCGATCCTGCCGGGGCTGGCCACCACCCGCCAGGTGATCGGCTTCGAGCAGCAGGCCCATGGCCATACGGCCGACATCGACCGTCCCATCAGCTACGCGCAGATGGCCGACGACACGGCCGCCGCCCTCCGGCACCTCGGCGTCGAGCGGGCCGACGTCTTCGGGTTCAGCGTCGGCGCCGCCGTCGCCTTGCACCTCGCGATCCGCTACCCGGACCTCGTCCGCAAGCAGGTGATCGCCTCCGGGTCATACCGGACTGACGGGCTGCACCCGGAGATGATCGGCGGCATGGATCAGCTGGAGCCCGAGATGCTCCACGGGACGCCGTACCATGACGCCTACCTGCAGGTCGCCCCGGACCCCGGGGCCTGGCCCGGGCTGATCGACCGCATCAAGGAACTCGACCGGATCATCGAGGACTGGCCAGCCGATGTCATCCGCGGCATCGCCGCGCCGACCCTGCTCGTGTTTGGCGATTCGGACATCATCCGGCCGGAGCACGCGGTGGAACTG
>CADCWK010000166.1 GCA_902806375.1 uncultured Thermomicrobiales bacterium | reverse complement strand
ACTCGTCGGTGGCGGTCGGCGACGAGACGTTCTCGATCGTCGCGACGACCAGCGGCCAGGCCGAACTGATCACCCCGGCGGCGGTCTCGGGCTATCGCCCGGTGACGGCGAGGACGCTGGCGACGGCGGACGGCGGTGCCGTCGGGCTGCTCCTGGACTGGGGCAACGAGCAGCAGGCCCTCACGGGCCTCGGTCTCGGCTTCGGCGACCTGGAGAACTTCGGGGGCTCGGCCACGGGGCCGAGGCAAGGTTCGTGATAGTGTCGAGTGACGACATCCTGGCGGACTGAGTGGTCCGTCTTCCCACACTCATCCGTCGCGCCTGCCTGATCGGGGCGACCAATCGCAAGGAGCACTGAACGCATGGGCATCATGGATCGTATCTCCCGGCTGGTCCGCGCCAACGTCAACGAGATCATCGACAAGGCCGAAGACCCCGAGAAGATGCTCGACCAGATCCTCCGCGACATGCAGACCAACATCCAGACCGCCCGCGGTCAGGTGGCGGCCATGATCGCCCAGGAGAAGGAACTCGAAGCCGACATGAAGGAGACGCGGACGCTCGCGCTCCAGTGGGCGGCCAAGGCCCAGCGGTCCGTCGACGCCGGTCGGGACGACCTCGCCCGCGAGGCGCTTCGCCGCAAGCACGACAACGACGAGAACGCCCGCGTCTACGCCCAGCAGTACCAGGCGCAGACCCAGATGGTCGAGAAGCTCAAGGGGCAGCTCCGGCAGCTGGAGAGCAAGTACCAGACGACGATGAGCCAGCGCGACTCGCTGATCGCCCGCCAGCGCCGGGCCAAGGCGCAGGTCCAGGTCACGCAGTCCCTGACGACGCTGTCGCCGATGAACCCGACCAGCGAACTGGAGCGGATGGAGCGCAAGATCCGCAGCCAGGAGGCGCAGGCCAGCGCCATGGGCGAACTCGCCTCGACCGGCTTCGACGCCCAGTTCGAGGAACTCGACTACGACGTGGAGATCGAGGAGGAGCTCGCTGCCCTGAAGATGGGCGGGGCGACCATCGACGACGAACTCAACGCGCTCAAGGCCGGCGGCGGTTCCACCCTGCCGGAAGGCCGTTCCGAGGCCCTGGAAGCGGGCTCCGACCTGCCGGACGCGGCGGCCAAGACGGACGAGGTCGCGGCGACGCCCCCGACGGCGACCACCAATCAGTAACGACGCTCCGGCCACCCCCGCTCGTCGGGTTGGACCCGGCGAGACCGCCCACAGACGCGACCGGGCGAGATGCCCGGTCGCGTCGCCGTACAAGGAGTATCCCGATGGCCCTCTTCGATCTGATCGAACACCCCAACGAGTCCCCCGGCGAGATCGTCCGCCGCTTTCCCGAGCATGGCTCCGGCGAGTTCCGGCTCGGGTCCCAACTCGTCGTCCGCGAGAGCCAGCGAGCCGTCTTCTTCCGTGACGGCAAGGCGCTGGACCTGTTCGGTCCCGGTCGCCACACCATCTCGACCAACAACATCCCGCTGCTGACGACGCTGCTCGGGATCCCGTTCGGCGGCCGGTCGCCGTTCACGGCCGAGGTCGTCTTCGTCTCCATGCGGGACTTCAACGAGATGAAGTGGGGCTCGCCCCAGCCACTCGTCTTCCGTGACACCGACCTCGGGATGGTCCGACTGCGGGCGTTCGGGACCTACGCCATGCGCGTCGCCGACCCGCAGTTGTTCGTCACGCAGGTCGTCGGCACGCGGGGCGCCTTCTCGACCGCCCAGATCGATGAGTACCTCCGCGGCATGATCATCTCGGAGTTCAACGACATCCTCGCCGAGGTCCAGACCTCGATCCTCGACCTGGCGAAGATGAGCCGGGAGGTCGGTGACGCGACCCGGAACGCCCTCGGCGACGACTTCCAGCAGATGGGCCTGTCCCTGATCTCGTTCCAGGTCGGCGCGATCACCCCGCCGGAGGAAGTCCAGCGGCGGATCGACGAGCGGTCCGGCATGGCCGCGCTCGGCGACATGAACACCTACACCCAGTTCCAGGCCGCGCAGGCCATGCGCGACGCCGCCCGGAACGAGGGCGGTGGCGCCGCCGCGACCGGGCTCGGACTCGGCGCCGGCGTCGGCCTCGGGCAGGCGATGGCGGGCGCCTTCCAGAACACCGGTCAGCAGGCGCAGCAGGCGCAGCAGGGTCAACAGGGTCAGCAGGCTCCGGCCCAGGCCGCGCCCGCGACGCGGACCTGCCCCCACTGCCAGTCCCAGATCCCGGCCAACGCCAAGTTCTGCCCCACCTGCGGCAAGGCGGTCCCGGCAGCGACCAGTCGCTTCTGCCCGGAGTGCGGCACGGAGAACCCGGCCAGCAACAAGTTCTGCTCCAACTGTGGCCACGGGCTGACGGAATAAAACCCCGGACGGTCTGAATTTCGACTGTGCTTCATCCCGCTTCAGGGTGATTCGCAGTACGTGATACGTATTCAGCGGTTTTTTGACCTACGGTTGTTTTGTCACTACACTCCTCGGGGTAAGGGCGTGGTCGGGACGGTTCGGTCCGTCCCCCGCGCCCCCTTATCCGGAGGATTCCCCACCATGTCCAGCACTCCCGCCCCAGGCTTCGGCCGTCCCACCCGCCGCGACGATGGCAAGGTCCGTGTCGCGATCGTCGGTGTCGGCAACTGCGCCTCGTCGATCGTCCAGGGCGTCCAGTACTACCAGCACGCGCCGGAGGACGAGTTCGTCCCGGGCCTGATGCACGTCAACCTCGGTGGCTATCACATCCGCGACATCGAGTTCAGCGCCGCCTTCGACGTCGACACCGAGAAGGTCGGCAAGGACCTGAGCGAGGCGATCAAGAGCGGTCCGAACAACACGATCACCTTCGCGCAGGTGCCGCACCTCGGCGTCACGGTCCAGCGCGGCCCCACCCTCGACGGGATCGGCAAGTACCTCGCTGAGGTCATCACGGAGTCCGACGCCCCGACCGCCAGCGTCGCCCAGATCCTGCGCGATACCCAGACGGACGTCGTCGTCAGCTACCTGCCCGTCGGCTCCGAGGCGGCGACGCAGTGGTACGTGGAGCAGGCCCTGGAGGCCGGCTGCGCCTTCGTCAATTGCATCCCGGTGTTCATCGCCGGCCGGCCGGAATGGGCCCAGAAGTTCATCGACGCGGGGCTCCCGATCGTCGGCGACGACATCAAGAGCCAGGTCGGCGCGACGATCACCCACCGGATGCTGACCCGCCTGTTCGCCGACCGCGGCGTGCGGATCGACCGGACCTACCAGCTCAACTTCGGCGGCAACACCGACTTCCTCAACATGCTGGAGCGCGACCGGCTGGAGTCCAAGAAGATCTCCAAGACCAACGCCGTCACCAGCCAGATGGACCGCGAGATCGGCAAGGGCAACGTCCACGTCGGCCCGAGCGACCACGTCCCCTGGCTGGAGGACCGCAAGTGGGCCCACATCCGCCTGGAGGGTACGACCTTCGGTGACGTCCCGCTCAACGTCGAGCTCAAGCTCGAGGTCTGGGACTCCCCGAACTCGGCCGGCGTGGTCATCGACGCCATCCGCTGCTGCAAGCTGGCGCTGGACAACGGCATCGGCGGTCCGCTATTGGCCCCGTCGTCCTACTTCATGAAGTCCCCGCCGGAGCAGTATCACGACGACATCGCTCGCGACCGGATGGAGCAGTTCATCGCCGACTACGGCCGCCCGGCCGCCAGCAGCGAGCCGATGGTCGACACGTCGATCCTCGACGCCACCCCGGCCGACTAGTCGGCACCGACCGACGCGACCCGATCGACGCCCGTCCGGTACGATATGCCGGATGGGCGTCCACGTTTTTCAACCGGGGCAGGACCAGATGACCACCGAAACGAAGACATCGACCGATGACCGCGTTCTGGTCGGGTTCGACGACATCCGGGCCGCCGCCCGCCGCCTGGACGGGATCGCGACCCGCACACCGATGTACCACAGCCGGACGGTCGACGAGATGGTCGGAGCCGAAATCTGGTTCAAGTGCGAGCAGTTCCAGCGCTCGGGCTCATTCAAGTTCCGCGGCGCCTACAACGCGCTGGCCGCCATGCCGGAGGACCAGCGGATCCGCGGCGTCGTCGCCTACTCCTCCGGCAACCACGCCCAGGCCGTTGCCCTGGCCGCCCGCGAGTTCGGCTGCCCGGCCGTGATCGTGATGCCGTCCGACGCCCCGGCCGTCAAGGTTGAGGCGACACGGGGCTACGGCGCGGAAGTCGTCTTCTTCGACCGCCGGACCGAGAGCCGGGAGGCCATCGGCCTGGAGATCGCCGGGCGTCGCGGCCTGTCGCTCGTCCCGCCGTTCAACCACCCGGACGTCGTGGCTGGGCAGGGCACGCTCGCACTGGAGATGCTTGAGGACCAGCCCGACCTCGACATCGTCCTCGCGCCGGTCGGTGGTGGCGGGCTGATCGGCGGTATCGCGATCGCCACGCATGGCATCCGGCCGGAGGCGCTTGTCTACGGCGTCGAGCCGACGGTCGCCAACGACGCCCAGCAGTCGCTCGAGAGCGGGCAGATCGTCACGATCGCCCCGCCGGACACGATCGCCGACGGCATCCGGACGCTGGCGATCGGTGACGTCACGTTCCCGATCCTGCGGCGGGATCTCGCCGGCATCGTGACGGTCAGCGACGACGAGATCCGGTCCGCCCTCCGCTTTCTCGCCGGACGACTCAAGCTGCTCGTCGAGCCAACCGGTGCGGTGGGCGCGGCAGCCGTGCTGGAGAGACGGATCCCGGACATGGCCGGCAAGCGGATCGGCGTGGTGCTGTGCGGTGGCAACGCCGACCTGGCCGACCTCGGCGCCATGCTGTCGGCGGGCGGAAATCCGCCGGCCTGAACCCGTCTCTCAGCCATCGGGCCGCCGTGAACGCACCGGCGGCACACGGCGACCGATCAGAACGACGCGCAGGGGGCAGAACGATGACGACGACGATGCTGGGAGTCCGTCTGCCGGGGAACCGGGAAGTCACGTTCGACCGGGTCGAGCGCCCGGTGCCCGGCTCGCGCCAGGTCCTGTTGCGGATGCGCGCGTCGTCGATCTGCGGCAGCGACATCCGGGCGATCTACCGGGAGCACGTCGGCCAGGGCGACGAGGCCTACCAGGACGTGATCGCCGGCCATGAGCCGGCCGGCGAGATCGTCGCGGTGGGGCCGGACTGCCGGCGGTTCGGCGTCGGCGACCGCGTCCTCGTCTACCACATCAGCGGCTGCGGGGTCTGCCCGGACTGCCGGGCCGGCTACATGATCAGTTGCACGTCACCCACACGGGCGGCCTACGGCTGGCAGCGGGACGGTGGCCACGCCGAGTACATGCTGGCCGAGGAGAACACGCTCATCGGGCTGCCAGACGAGCTCAGCTACGTCGACGGCGCCCTGATCGCCTGCGGGTTCGGGACGGCCTACGAGGCGCTGCTCAAGGCCGGGGTGTCCGGTCGCGACCGCGTCCTCGTGACCGGGATCGGGCCGGTCGGGATGGCCGCCGGGCTGCTGGCGAAGGCGATGGGCTCGCCGCTGGTCATCGGCGTCGACGTCAGCCGGGAGCGACTGGACTGGGCGCTCGAGATCGGGGCCATCGACCGCGCCGTCGTTTCGGGCGACACGGCCGTCGAGGAGATCCGGGCGCTGACGGGCGGGCACGGCTGCGAGGTCTCGGTCGACTGCTCAGGCTCCGGCGCCGCACGGCTCGTGGCCCTCGCCGCGACCCGGCACCACGGCCGCTGCGTCCTCGTTGGCGAGGGCAACCGGCTGGAGTTCGACGTCAGCCCGATGCTGATCCACCCCCAGATCACGCTCTTCGGCTCCTGGGTCACCAGCGTCGGTCACATGGAGGAACTGGTCGAGAAGCTCGTGACCTGGGGGCTTCGCCCGGAGATCACCGTGTCTCACCGGTTCTCCCTCCAGGAGGCCCATGACGCGTACCGGGTCGCGGACGGCGGCCAGGCCGGCAAGGTCTGCATCGTCATGGACGGGGAGCAGGGAGGGCCACTCCCCGGCGCGGCGGTCGTGTAGCAGCCCCTCCCGCAGCCCCTCCCCGGCTCGATTCGTCGTCCCTCCTCATCGCCCGGAGAGGGCTTGGCATTTCCTTTGGAGTCGGC
>CADCWK010000165.1 GCA_902806375.1 uncultured Thermomicrobiales bacterium | reverse complement strand
ACGACACGTCGCTCGTGCAAACACAGACATATGGGTATGCCGGAGCAGCGATAGACGGCCTAGAGGGACGTCCTGCAGGCAGGCGGATCGGGTCAGGACGATGGTCAGCCCGGGTACTCCAACGGTCCCGTCTGTTCCGGCTCACGCGGACAGGGATATACGGTGCTAGACCGGTCGCATCGGCACCGCCCAATCGACCAGCACTGCGCTGGAAACGTCTGGACATCGACTGCCGCCCGTGGCTCTGTCGCGCTGGACCGGACGGCGGCGAGGGTGTCACATCCCGCCCGGTCAGTGCACTGTTCGCGGTCGCTCGGAATTCCGGTCGCCTGGCGGGCGAAGCCGCGAGCGTCCGGGCGAATCCCGCCGGGCGGCCCGAGCCTCCCGACTGGCGGACCGGCCCTCGGGCCGCGCCGACCGCAGGACGTTTCAGCCCGTCGGGCGTGTCGTCCCGCCCACCGTCCCGGACCACCGCCGGGCCGTCTCCACCGACGCATCGAAGCGCGGACCGGGCCCCCTCTAGGGATCCTGGGCGGGTCCCCACGGCCACTGGACCGTTCGACCGCTGGCGTCACCAGAGCCACGAGCCCGTCTACGGACACTCCGGCGACACGGGAGAACCACCATCCCGGTGACTGGGTCCCAGTGGTCCGTCGTGGATTTGGGCTGGCCCATACCGGGTAGCCACGTCGTCAGCCAGGCGAAGCGCGGGCTCCGGTCCTTGTCCTCCTGGCAAGGGTCAAGCGATCACCGGCTCACGATGCGATTACCGGCTCAGCCAGAGACCACCGTCATGGTCACCGTCGTCGTGCCGGCAGGAGTCAGGGCGACCGCCGCCTCGACACCGGACGCGTCGTCGCGGATGACGTAGCGCTCGTTACCGGTGCTCGGCGGCAGCGCGAGCGGCAGCGCGACCCCATCCGAGCCGACCGGGACCGCCGTCACCGTGCCGTCCGGCGCGGTCACCGTCAGCGACGCGCCGATCGCGACGCAGCCATTCGTTCCGCGGTCCCCCTCGAGCCCGGTCCCGGTGGCGTTGATCGCCGAGCCGTCCGCACTGGAGAAGACGACCCTCGGGCCAGTCCCGTCACCGGGCAGGCTCCCGGTCGTCATGTCGCCCAGCCCGGCGATCCCGTCACCGGGTGCCGGCGTCGGCGTCGGGCTCAGCACTCCCGGCGGCAGCGCCTGGCAGGACCGGGCGATCAGTTGCAGGGTGCCGTACGGGGTGACGGCAACGGGGAGGTCGACCGGCTGCGAGGCGACCGTCAGCGGCGACGGTGTGACGACGTACCCGGCCGGGGTCGACTCGGGTACCACTACGTAGTCGCCGTTGGCCACGGCCGGGAACACGACCGTCCCGTCGGCGCCGTCGTCGGCGTCGCAGGCGGCGGCGAGGGGGATGTCGGCCGCTCCGGCGGCGGCGAGCTCGTAGCAGCCGCTGGCGACCGGCTGCCCGGAGACCGAATCGACCGTCCGGACCGTGACGTCACCCTCCGGCTGGCCGGTCACCACGATCGCGATCAGCGAGACCGTGCCATCGGCGACGAGGGGGACGGTCGTCTCGGTGGAGAAGTCGTTCGGGCTGTCCCGCTCGAAGATCAGGACACTCTGCCCCGGTCGCGTGACGACCGTGTCGAACAGGGCGATGCCGTCGCTGTCCGTCAGGCGCTGGCCGAGCGTCAGATCGTCCCAGGGGTTGGGCATCCGCAGGTCGCGGAAGACGAAGGTGAACTCCCCCTCGCGGGCCGCCCGGCACTCCGGCAGCAGTCCCTCGCCGCCGTCGGCGAGCCCCTCGTTCGGGTTGATCACCGTCGTACCGATCACCTCCGGATCGTCGGAGGTGCAGACGATCGCCCGGACGGCGACGTAGGCGGGACGGTTCGGGGAACTCGCCGGCGTCTCCGTTGCCGCCGGCACCGTCGCGTCGACGGGTGGGACGGCCGCGCCGTCCGGAGCGGTGGTCGCGGTCGGGACGGTGGGCTCGCCGGGCGCGGCGGTCACCGTGGGTCCGGGGCCGGCCGGGATGGTCGCCGTCGGATCGACGGTCGCCTCCGGCGGGACGGTCGGCTCGGGCTGGAGACCGAAGGCGACCTCGGCGACCGCCGGTTCGCCATCGGCGGGGCTACCCAGTGCGACCGGCTGCGGGGCGGCAGGCTGGTAGCCCCCAGGGGGCCGGACCGACACGACGTACGATCCGGCCGGGAGAGGGATCTCGGACCGGCCAGCCGCGTCGCTGACGGTCGATGAGACGACCTCGCCGGGGAGACCCGTCGCCGGGTCGGCGGTGTGGACATCGATCGAGACCCCGCCCAGCGCGGTCGCGCCCGGCTGCGCGGTGACCGTGACGACGACCGTCCCGGCCCGCCCGGAGACCGGCAGGGCGGCGTTGACGACCGTCAGGGAGCCGGGCAGGGCGGGGTCCGTCGTCAGGAACCGGTCCCCCGCGGCGTCGGCCGAGTACCCGACCGGGACGGCGAGTTGTCTGACACCGACCATCAGGCCGTCCGGCAGGTCGGCGATAGAGGCCAGGCCGTCGGCATCCGTCACGACCGGACCGCCGATCAGGGGGGCCGCCGGGTCGATCACCAGGGCGCCATCAGCGTCCTCGGTGGCGGCATAGACGCCGAACGCCGCACCGGCCAACGGTCGACCCAGCTCATCGGTCACGGACACGACGATGCCGCTGGCGGCGCGCGCTCCCTGCGGGAACGTGGCGACCAGCGCGACCACGAGCGTAAAGATGGCGACGAGGCGCCAGCCAGCCCCCCGCGGAATGCGCCTTCCCATCGACGTCCTCTATCCGCTGGCCGGTGGGATCCCCCGTCCCGGTCCGGCCGCGGTCTCGAATCCAAGCAGTATACGTGCCCGGCTTACCATCCGTAGGGAGCTATCCCCAGACTCCGACGTCGCCGTCAGCCCGCTGCCCGGCGCTGGTCGAGCACCTCGATATAGGAAGGGGCGAGTTCCCAGTACCGCGCCTGGGTCACGACGGCCCCGAGGTCCTCCAGGGCGCCGGCGTCCGTGAGGATGGTCGCGTGGGTGACACGGCCCTCGTCGGTGATGACGTCGGCGTCGCCCTGCCGGACCGGCGCCTCCGGCTGGATCAGCAGGATCCCCCAGACCTCGCCTGACGGACCGGCGGGGCCGGCGATCCCCGTCGCCTCGCCATCGAGCAGCCGCGCCCGGGCGACGAACCGGGCGCCCGGTGTCTCGGCGGCGATCGCCTCCGGCGCCATGTCCCGGCCATACCGGAAGACGAGCGTCTCCGTCGGGACCATACTCACGGAACCCTGCATCCCAGTTCCTCCCCGTCCATCCCCCGGCAGCGCCCCGCCGCGGGAGATACCGCGGCGTCGACCACGCGAACCGGGCACTGCCCAACCGGCCAACACCACGCTGTCTCATCCGTCGCGACGGTGAGCGCGCGTCCGTACGTCATCTGCATACCGACATGGTACGGGACGTTCCTTAAGACCGGATTAACTGGATGTGACGTTCCGGCCCACAGTCCGGAACGTCACATCCCCACGGCCGATGGCGACGACTGCGTCCCGGGCAGCGGCCCTGATCCCCCCACCGCGGCAGGGGTCGCCGGCAGACGGAAGGTCGGCGGCGAGGGTGGTGACGGCTGAGGCGGGTCATCGTATCCTGCGCACATGAGCATGTCGATCTCTCAGCTAAGCGAGAGCAAACGCCCCTCCCGAAGCGGGCGGCCGGCGGCTACAACCCGGCGGCGACCGAACGGGAGCGGATAGCCTCGTACCTTCGGGCCGCCGACCGCTATCTCCGGGACGGCCCAGTCCCCCGTAGCTGCGCCTACCCCTGGGCGGCCCACGGGCAGATGCGCCCCGCGCGCCTGGACGACAACGCCATTACCCATACCAGCCACGACCAGATCTGATCGCCCGGGCCGACGTCGCCTGGTCGAACCACTGGACGAGACGGTCCCCAGCCTTGCGCTCTGCTTGGCGGGTGTTGGGATCGGGCTCAGTCGAAGGCACGAGGACGAAAGACATGGCGGACTCATCGGCCCCGGAGAAGGTGGAGTTCATCTGGGACGAGCCACGACCACGGATCGTCGTCCCCGACCGGCTGGTCTTCCGAGCCGTACAGGACGACGGGGATGAACAGACGTTCCGACAGGCCATCGGACTGGTCCTGTCAGGCTCACTGGACCGGGGCGACCAGGACACGCTGACGCGTGAAGGATTCGATGCGACCGTCGACGGGTATCTGCGACCACCACCTGATCTGTTCGCTTACGAGAAGGCCTGGTGGCATCTCGCGTACACGGCCGCAGGCGAGTTGGTCGGGTTCACGCAACCCGTGGTCTATCGAGGGTCCAGGCAGGGTCACCTGGAGGAGGCGACGCTCCACTACATTGGCGTCGTGCCCGATCACCGAGGCAACGGCTATATCGATGACCTGCTCCGCCATGCGACCGCGACACTCCAGCGCATCGGTGTCTGGCGGATCTTCTGTGACACGGATACCCGGAATACCCCGATGATCGCGGCGTTCGAGCGAACCGGGTATCGCCGTGGCGACGTGAAGGGACTGCCTGGGTGATCCCCGGCGCTCCCTCGTTTATGGAGACGGTGTCACGTGCATGAGCTTCGGTTGGCACGACCGGGGATCCACCCTTCCTTGACCGTGCCACCTCCTATTGGGCCGGATCAACGAACGATCCCCCGCGCCTCGCTGACCGACGTTGCCTGCTCGATCGATGGGGCAATGCCGCTCGGCTTCCAGAGCGTGGCGTCCATCCGCAGGTGAGCGACCGTCACCCCCGGATGGTTGCTCCTCCTGGCCGACATGATGGCAGTGGACGACGCTCGATGAGGGAAAGAGAAGCGGGGCGGGGGAAGTGATTCCCCCGCCCCGCTCGTGTCTCACTCAGTGCGGCATCTACGGCTATGGTTCGGTGTTGAACTCACCAGCGCAGAACGCGCGAATCTCGGCCTGAAGCTCCGAGACGCTGCCTCCACCGAAACCGAGGCGGACGTTTCCGATTCCCGGGTTGGGACCGCCGAACTCTGCGGCGCCCTGGGCGAGCTGGGCGAGGAAGGCGGCGGTTTGTCCCTGGCAGTTCGGGGTGCCGGGCGTGCCGGTGCGGGTGGCTGACCTCTCGATCGTGTTTGTTCAAACCGGCCCAGGGGGCGGGACCGTCACGCTTAGCGGATCTGGCCTGCTGCCCAGATCCGAGGTCACGCTGGACCTCTTCTTCACCGGAGGGGCTGCTCCCTATTTTGGCTTCGGCGTAGGATCCGCCGACGCTGACGGCAGTTACCCTTCTGTCTTCTTCGTATTCGATTGCGGAAACTATACGAGTCTGACCCTCAACGGTGTTGCGGCGGACAGGACGCCGGTGAGCACGTCGGCAGCTCCCCCCTGTTAGGGGGCACGGCCGACCCGTCCTGACCAGCGCACACTGGCTGGCGCTAGTCGATCTGGTGGAGCGGACATGACGACGGGGCCGGGCGATGTGCCCGGCCCCTCTCCGTCACGATCGGCGTGCTCCCGGTTCCGTCGTCATCGACCCGTAACCGCCCAGAGGGATCGCCTGCTCGGGCCACGTCTTTGGTTCCGGCAGCGAGCGGATCGCTGGCGGCGCGATCCTCCGTCCGGCATGCCGTCCATCCACAGCGGACCGGCATGGACGCCGACACCCAGGCTGGTCAGGGCCATCCCACCGTCCAACCCCGGTGCCGCATGGACCGTGAACGGCCCACCGGGGACCCGGGCGGTTCGGTCGACGGCGTCAGGCATCACCGGACGAACGACGGGGGCGCCACCCTGCTGGTGGCGCCCCCACTCTGGAGCCGCGGTTCGCCTGTCAGATACCACCGCCTACCGTCGCCGACCCTTCCCGAAAAGAGACGTGACGTTCATGGCCGCCGACCGGTAGGCCTGCGCCTGGCCGGAGGTCGGGGAGATCGGGTGACCGGACGGGTTGACCGGCGCGTCGGGGTCCAGCGTCACCCCGATGGTCTCCGTGGTCTCCGAGGCGGCCGTCGTCCCGGTCGTCCCGGTCGTCCCGGTCGTCGCCGTGGGCCGTGCCGGGATGACCCAGCCCTGTCGGGAGAGGCCCGGCGTGGTCGGGTGGACGAGT
>CADCWK010000164.1 GCA_902806375.1 uncultured Thermomicrobiales bacterium | reverse complement strand
CTGGAGCAGTACCACGCCGAGACGGAGCCCCTCCTGGAGGATTACCGGGAAAGGGGACTCGTCGTGACGGTTGACGGGTCGCGCGCGGTCGATGTGGTCCACCACGATCTGGTTCGCCAGCTGCGTGGACGGCTCGGCGACGACGCCACTTGCGGCGCGGGGGCCGGACGATGAGTCGTCGGCCGTCGGGCCGCCAGTCGCTGCCTCGTCGCGGGTCGGTCCGACCCGTCGGTCCCGGGCGAGGAGTCCTCCGGGCCAAGACGGCGGGAGAGATCGAGGCGATGGACGCTGCCGGCCAGTTGGTCGTCGCGGTCCACCGCCAGCTCGTCCCCCTGCTGGTCGAGGGCGTCTCGACTGACGAGCTCGACGCGGTCGCGGCCAGGGCGATCGCCGCGGCCGGGGCGACCTCGTCGTTCCTCGGTCACCATGGGTTCCCGAAGCACATCTGCACGTCGGTGAATGAGGTGATCATCCATGGCATCCCGGGCGACCGGCGCCTCGCTCCGGGGGACGTCATCTCGATCGACGTCGGGGTCGTCCTGGACGGGTTCCATGGCGACGCCGCCTGGACGTACCCGGTCGGGGAGGTCTCGGCCGAGGTGGGACGTCTGCTGTCCGGGACGGAGCGAGCCCTGGTCCGAGCCGTCGATGCGGCCAGGGCCGGCGAACCACTGGCGTCCATCGGCCGGGCCGTCGAGCGAGAGGCAGCGGTCAGTCGGCTGGGTGTGGTGCGCGACTATGGCGGTCACGGCATCGGGCGGACGATGTGGGAGGAGCCGCATGTCCCGAACATCGGGACGAGCGCGGACCCCATCGAGTTGTTCGCCGGACTGACGCTGGCTGTTGAGCCGATGCTTACCCTCGGCGACCCGGCATACGTCACGGAGGACGACGGTTGGACGATCCGGACGGCAGACCGATCGTTCGCGGCGCACTTCGAACACGACATCGCCGTGACCGCCGAGGGGGAGCCGCACATCTTGACTCGGTCGCTCGGGAACGTGCTACACTAAACGTTCGCGCGCATGTCAACAACATGCGCCGTCATTGTGCCTGACGGCACGCGTCCCGTCTTCGACGCGGTTGGGCAGCAGGAGTCGATGAATGAAGGTTACCGCATCCGTCACGCGTCGGTGCGACAAGTGCCGTGTCATCAAGCGGCATGGCATCCTGCGCATCATCTGTGAGAACCCCCGGCACAAGCAGCGCCAGGGCTAGGTTTTGACGTGCTGGTCCCGCCCAACGGGCGAGTACCAGCCGCCGTCCGGGAGGGCGTTAGGGCGATGGCCAGAATTGCCGGGATCGATCTTCCCCGCGAGAAGCGGATCGAGATCGGTCTCACCTATATCTATGGGATCGGGTTGCACACCAGCCAGCAGTTGCTGGAGCGGACCGGCGTCAGCCCGGATCGCCGGGTTCGCGACATGACCGACGACGAGGTCAACCGCCTCCGTGAGCTGATCGACCGGGAGGTCCGCGTCGAGGGTGACCTCCGCCGTGAAGTCCAGCTCAACATCAAGCGGTTGATGGACATCGGCTGCTACCGCGGCATGCGCCATCGCCGTGGGCTGCCGGTTCGTGGTCAGCGCACCAAGACCAACGCCCGGACTCGGCGTGGTCCGAAGCGCGCCGTCAGCATGCGCGGCAAGAAGAAGTAGTCCGATCGCCGGGTAGTTGGGCCGCGTCTCGCCCCTGCCCGGCGGTCACCGTTCCGGCCGCCCGCGACAGGCGGGGACAGGGGAGCGGATGGAGCGTTGGATAGGATGAGAGGACAGGGAAATGAGTGAACGGCGTCGGTCCGGAGCGGCCGCCAAGAGCAAGACGAGAGTTCGTCGTCGAGATCGCAAGAACGTCCCTCGCGGGCGCGTCTACATCCAGGCGACCTTCAACAATACGATCGTCACGATGACCGACCCGGCTGGTAACGTACTGGCCTGGTCGAGCGCCGGCGCCAACGGCTTCAAGGGGTCCCGCAAGAGCACCCCGTACGCCGCCCAGGTCACCGCCGAGCAGGCCTCCCGCAAGGCGCAGGAGCATGGTCTCCGCCAGGTCGACGTCTTCGTCAAGGGACCCGGCTCCGGGCGGGAGATGGCGATCCGGTCGCTCCAGGCCAGCGGGATGATGGTCATCTCGATCAGCGACACGACCCCGATCCCCCACAACGGCTGCCGCCCGCCGAAGCGCCGCCGCGTCTGATCCCGGTCCATGGGTCCGGCCGGCTGTCCGGTCCCATGCGAATCAGGTCTACCAGGTGGTGCCGCCGGTCGGGTTCGAGACCGGCGGCACCATGACGAACGGTCCCGGCAGGATCGTTCGTCGCTGACACGCGAGGCCAGGTGCGCGCGCTGGCACGTGTCACGAGAGCGATCGGACTTCATCCGATCACGCCGGTGGTGCCTTCAGCCCGGGCGCGAGGCGCGTCACGTCCCATCATTGCCGGAGCCAGCGACGCGGCGCGAGTCGCTGGCCGGTGCGCCGCCCGGCGCCACCAGGAGGCGAGTTCGCTTGTCTGACAAGTTCGACTTCAAGATCAACCGTACCGAGGACGGGCTGAACTACGCCCGTTATACCATCGAGCCCCTCTCGCTGGGCTATGGGACGACGCTGGGCAATGCCCTCCGTCGGATCCTGCTCCGCTCCCTGGAAGGTGTCGCCATCTCCCGGGTCCGGATCGACAACGTCTGGCATGAGTTCTCCACGGTCGAGCACGTCCGGGAGGACGTGACCGAGATCGTCCTGAACCTCAAGCGGGTCCGGCTCAAGCGGATGCTGGATATCACCACGGAGGTGCGCGCCCACCTCTACGCCCGCTCGGACAGCAACGAGGAGCGGATCGTCCGGGCTGGCGACATCGCCTGGCCGGCCGAGATCGACGTCATCAATCCGGACCAGCCGATCGCCACACTCGAGGCGGCCGACGCGGTGCTGGACATGGATCTCTGGGTGACGTCCGGCAGCGGCTACCGCCCGGCCGAGACGCTCGATGTCCTGTCCCTCGGTGAGATCCCGATCGACGCGATCTTCACGCCGATTGAGCGGGTGAACTTCGTGGTCGAGCGGTCGCGCCGCGGCCAGACCGAGGACTACGATCGGCTCATCCTCGAGATCCTGACCGACGGGACGATCGAGCCGGACGACGCATTGGCGACCGCCGGCCAGATCCTGATGGATCACGCCCGGGTCTTCTCCGAGCTCAACCGCAAGGAGGCCGACCTGGCGGCGTCCGCCAGCCCGTTCATCTCCGATGAGGTCCAGGGCAAGCCGCTGGCCGATCTCGGACTGTCGCCGCGGGTGCTCAATGCGCTCCGCAGCCGCCAGATCGACCGGGTCGGTCAGGTGCTGACCATGGACCCGGACCAGCTCCTCAGCATCCGGAACTTCGGTCCCCGGTCGCTGACCGAGCTGCGTGAGAAGCTGGCCGAATTCGGCTACCTCCCGGAAGGCGACTACGGTCTCTACCAGGATGACGGGTTCCTCGATGAGCTCGATCCCGCCGGGATCGACGATTCCACGCGGGATGTGACCGACGCGATTGCGTCATTGCGCGTCGATGAGGCGGATTCCGCGGTCGGCGAAGAAGGGAAGCGTTCGTGAGGCACCAGAAGGCCCATCGCAAGTTCAACCGGACGAGCTCCCAGCGGATGCACATGTTCCGGCAGCTCAGCATCTCGATGATCCTCCACGAGCGGATCTCGACCACCGAGGCCAAGGCCAAGGAGATGCGCCCGATCGTGGAGAAGCTGATCACCCTCGCCCGCGAGGACTCCGCCTTCCACCGCAAGCTCGTGATGAGCAAGATCGACCACGCCCCGGCGACGGCCAAGCTGTTCGAAGTCATCGCCCCTCGCTACCTCGAGCAGCCGGGTGGGTACACCCGGATCAACAAGCTCGAGCCGCGCAAGGGTGACGCGGCACCGATGGCGCTGATCGAGTTCATCGAGAAGTAGGGGAGTGGTCGAGGCGGCTCCCGGCCAGCCGGGCGGGATGCTGGCCTTGACCCTGGCCTACGACGGTACGGCGTTCGCCGGGTCGCAGCTCCAGACGGGTCAGCGGTCCGTACAAGGCGAACTCCTCCGGGCACTGGCTGACCTGGGTCAGCCGGGACTGCGGACGACGTTCGCGGGACGCACGGACCGCGGGGTCCATGCGGTCGGGCAGGTCGTGAGCCTGCCGGATCCCTGGCCGGAGCGGCCGGAGGAACTGGTCCGGCGGTCGATCAACGCGTTTCTCCCGGACGACGTCGGGGTGAGACGCGTCGATCGGCCCGGCCCAGCGTTCCACGCGCGGTTCGACGCGACCTGGCGGCAGTACCGCTATATGATTGGCCAGGAGTCGCACCAGCCGATCGGTCGGACATCGGTCTGGTTCCGGATGGGACCGCCACTCGATATCACGGCCATGCGCTCGGCGGCGGCCCTCTTCCCTGGCCACCGCGACTGCGCCGCCCTGGCGGGTGCGGGACAGGGAGTCCCCTGGTCCGATGCCCGGCAGCGGCCCCGTGGGACGACACGGACCATCTTCGCGGTCACCGTCGAGCCGGTCTCCCCGTGGTGGGGGCCCGGACGCGAGGGGGACGCGATCGCGATCGAGGTGGCTGCCGACGGCTTCCTGCCACGGATGGTCCGCAACATCGTCGCGATGCTGGTCCAGGTCGGTCGGGGTCACCGGGATCCCGGATGGATCGAACGGGTGCTCGCGGCGGGCGACCGCCGGCACGGCACACCAACCGCACCCGCTCACGGGCTGACGCTGTGGCGGGTCGGGTACGGCGATGACCCGCCGTGGTCATCACAGGATGCGGCGACGTGAGGTTCACGGCGGCGCGACATGACGAGACGGCGGGGCACCCGCCCAGCCACCGCCGGGAACGGGCCGGTGGTCGAGGAGACAGACATGGAACGGCGAACCTACTCGCCCAAGCCGAACGAGGTCGAGCGGTCGTGGTACGTGGTCGACGCCGAGGGCAAGACTCTCGGGCGCCTGGCCGGCATCATCGCCACGATGCTCCGCGGCAAGCACAAGCCGCAGTACGCGCCGCACGTCGACGTCGGTGACTTCGTCGTCGTTGTCAACGCGGAGAAGGTCGTGCTCACTGGCAACAAGGAGCTCCAGACCAACTACTACCGCCACTCCAACTACCCGGGCGGTCTCCGGACGATCCCGGTCGCCGAGATGCGCCGGACCCATCCGGACCGCATCATCCACGCGGCGGTCAAGGGCATGCTCCCCAAGGGTCCGCACGGACTGGCCCAGCTGCGCAAGCTCCGGGTCTATGCCGGTCCCGAGCACCCGCACGCGGCGCAGAACCTCGTCGAGATCCCAGAGAGCCGATTCGAGAAGGCCGGCGCCCTGCGCCACGCCGCCGACTAGCACAGATCGCCGGTAGCCCGGCGATAGAGGAGTACGTCCATGAGCGAGCAGGCAGACAGCTCTCGCTATTTCTACGGGACCGGGCGCCGCAAGTCGGCCGTGGCGCTGGTTCGCCTGTACCGCGGGACCGGGACCGTGACCGTCAACGGTCGCACCGCCCGTGAGCACTTCGGTGGCCGGGATGTCCTGCACGCGACGATGATGGCGCCGCTGCGCCTCGTCAACCTGCAGGGGCAGTTCGACATCGTCGTCAAGGTGATGGGTGGCGGCGTGTCGGGTCAGGCCGGGGCGGTTCGTCACGGGATCTCCCGTGCCCTGCTCCGCGTCGACGATGACCTGCGCCAGCCGCTCAAGCGGGCCAAGTTCCTCACGCGCGACCCGCGCGTCAAGGAGCGGAAGAAGGTCGGACTCAAGCGGGCCCGCAAGGCGCCCCAGTACACCAAGCGGTAACGTCCGTCCGACGTCGCCAGGTGAAAATCCCATCGGGATCGGCAGTCGACGGGGCGGTGCATCACGATGCACCGCCCCGTCGTCATTTTTCGACACCCGGTGACGTGATCGCGTAGCGGCGCAGACACGATGGCCATCGGCCCCGATGTCGGACCCCATGACCGGGAGCACCGTCGGCGCGGCATACTGTGCCCCTTGAGGCGAAGGGGGGACCGTGGATCGTGGTTTCGGGGTGACCGGCTCACTCGACATCGACATCGTCCGGCGACTGGCTCCGCTGCTCGAGGAGCTCGG
>CADCWK010000163.1 GCA_902806375.1 uncultured Thermomicrobiales bacterium | reverse complement strand
TCACGATCGACCGTCTGGACGGCTTCGCCCTCGGTCTCGCCCTCGGCGTCTCGACGTCCGTCGAGGCGGTCATCCTGCTGGTCGTCCTGGGGATCCGGCTCCGGGCCCTTGGGGTCTCCGGGGACGACACGTGGCTGCCCTGGCTCGGGCGCGTGGCGGTCGCGACGGTCGTCTCGCTGGCGTTCGGGCTGCTCGCCGCCACCGGGCTCGACCGGGTCTGGGCAGCGGACGGCTCGACGTTCGTCGTGCGGTGCGCCCTCCTGCTCGTCGCGATCGCGCTGGTCGTCCTGCCCTATGCGCTCCTGTCCTGGGCGCTCGCCGTCCCGGAACTGGCGATGATCGACCGCCGGCTGGCCCGGCTGGCGCGGCCGTTGGTCAGGCGAGTGCCGGAGGGACTCCGAAGGGACCTGGGGGTGAGTCGCGGTCTGCCTCTCGACCGGATCCCACCGTCAGCCAGTCAACCGGTCATGGGTACCGACGACGCGTCGCCAGAAGATGATGAGTGGGAGTCGGCCGATACCAGCGGACCGCGTTCCGGGCAGGAGTGGCAGCCGGCGCGTGACCAGCGCCGGGAGTACGAGCGTCCGGCAGCGGATCGACCGGATCGCCCGCCCACGGGACGGGAGTGGTCGCAGCCCGAGGCGCCTGAGAGCCGCACCGACGAGCGGCGGAGGCGGCCCCGGCCGGCCCTCCCGGCGCGGCCCCCCGAGTACGGATACGGATCTGGACCTTCTGACGACCGGGCGCCATGGCGACCGCCTCCGGGCGGACCGGGCGACCGGCCGGACGATCAGCACGACGGACAGCCGGGCACGGGTCGTTTCGGCGGTGGCCGCCGACCACCTACCGGTCCCCGCCCGGACGAGTCGGACTCGGGCCGTGGGCAGCGACCGGGGGACCGGCCGCCGTTTCGATCCGCCCAGCAGCCAACGATGCCGAGCTGGTACACCCCGACCCGGCGGGGCCGGCGCGAGAATCAGCCGCCCGATGCCAGCGACTATACTGGGGGTTCTGACGGCCGCTCGACCCGGCCACGGCCTGACCGATGAGTGACCGACATCCCATGGAACCTATCGCCAACCAGAACATCCGCAACTTCAGCATCATCGCCCACATCGACCACGGGAAATCGACGCTGGCCGACCGGCTGCTCGAGTTCACCAACACCGTCCAGAAGCGCGACATGCAGGCCCAGCTGCTCGACTCGATGGACCTCGAGCGGGAGAAGGGCATCACGATCAAGGCCCGGGCCGTCCGGATGTGGTACACGGCGAAGAACGGGGAAGAGTACGAGCTCAACCTGATCGACACGCCGGGGCACGTGGACTTCTCCTACGAGGTCAGCCGCAGCCTCGCCGCCTGCGAGGGGGCCCTGCTGGTCGTCGATGCCGCCCAGGGGATCGAGGCCCAGACGATGGCCAACGTCTACCTCGCCCTGGAGCACGAGCTGGCGATCATCGCCGTCATCAACAAGATCGACCTGCCGAGCGCCCAGCCGGAGCGGGTCGCCGACGAGGTCGGGCGGTTCATCGGCCTGATCGACGACGAGATGGTGTTCGCCTCGGCCAAGAACGGGATCGGGATCGAGGACATCCTCGAGTCGATCGTCAAGCACATCCCGCCGCCCACCGGACGGCCGGACAAGGCGACGCGGGCGCTGATCTTCGACTCCCACTACGACGCCTACAAGGGCGTGATCGCCTACGTCAAGGTGATGGACGGCGAGATCCACAAGGACGACACCGTCCACATGATGGCGACCGGCAAGCAGGCCGACCTGATCGAGCTGGGCTTCTTCTCGCCCGGTCTCGTCCAGGCGGATCGCCTCCAGGCCGGGGAGGTCGGCTACCTCGCGACCGGCATGAAGAACGTCAAGGACTGCCAGGTCGGCGACACCGTGACGCTGCTCCGGAACCCCGCGACGGAGCCGCTGGAGGGCTACCGGCCGGCCAAGTCGATGGTCTTCGCCGGGCTCTACCCGGTTGATTCAGAGGATTTCCCGCTCCTGCGGGACGCGCTGGACCGGCTGAAGCTCAACGACGGGTCGCTCTCGTACGAGCCGGAGTCATCGCTGGCGCTCGGCTTCGGCTTCCGCTGCGGCTTCCTCGGCCTGCTCCACATGGAGATCATCCAGGAGCGGCTGGAGCGGGAGTACAACCTGGACCTGCTGGCCACGGCCCCGAGCGTGGAGTACCAGGTGCTGCTCAACAGCGGCCAGACGGTCAAGGTCGACAACCCGACGAACCTGCCCAACGTCGGCGAGATCGACACGATCTTCGAGCCGTGGATGAACATCACCATCATCGTGCCGTCGCGCTACATCGGGTCGGTGATGGACCTCGTCACGGGCAAGCGCGGGATGTACGAGAACCTGGACTACCTCGACGAGGACCGAGCCCAGCTCAAGTTCCGCATGCCCCTCGGCGAGGTCATCGTCGAGTTCTACGACCAGCTCAAGAGCAGGACGCAGGGCTACGCGTCGCTGGACTACACCTTCGCCGAGATGCAGGCCGCCGATCTCGTCAAGCTGGACGTGCTCGTCAACGGCGCGCCGGTCGACGCCCTGTCGATGATCTGCCACCGCGACAACGCCTTCTACAAGGGGCGGGAGCTGGTCAGCAAGCTCAAGGAACTGATCCCGCGGCAGATGTTCGAGGTGCCGATCCAGGCCTCGATCGGTAGCCGGATCATCGCCCGCGAGACGATCCGGGCGATGCGCAAGAACGTCATCTCGAAGTGCTACGGCGGCGACATCTCGCGCAAGCGCAAGCTCCTCGAGAAGCAGAAGGAAGGCAAGGCCCGGATGAAGATCGTCGGCAGCGTCGAGATCCCCCAGGAAGCCTTCATGGCCGTCCTGAGCCTCGGCGACGAGAAGACGACCGCGGGCAAGAGCTGACGTGGCGTCGCTCGACCGCATCGCCACACGGCTCGGCGTGGACCTGATGGCGGTCCAGGCCCAGCTCTACGACGCCACGGCGATCGCCGACGCGATGGGCCGGGCGCCGTGGCAGCGCGGTCTCGTGTCCATCGATCCTGCCCGACCGGCGCTCGTCAGCGGTGTGACGCCGGAGACGGTGGGTGCCGTGGACCGGTTCCTCGTCGACGGATGCGGCACGGCAACGACCTGTCACGTCCTCGACGCCGACATCGACGGCGAGCCAGCGACGAGCGTCTCGCTGGGCCAGCTCCGATCGTTCATCGTCGGAGACACCGAAGCGATGGTCTGGGTCGAGGCGGGGGACGCCGTCACATCCGGGCGGTCCCCCGAGACGCTGGCCCGGATCGTCGCCCAGCTGCGCGCACCTGGTGGCTGTCCCTGGGACCGCGAGCAGACCGCCCGGTCGCTGCGGCACGCCATTACCGACGAGTCCTATGAGATCGTGGATGCGATCTACGCCGCGGACGACGCCAACCTGGCCGAGGAGCTGGGCGACGTGCTGATGACCGTCGCGCTCCAGGCGCAGATCGCCGAGGACGAGGGCCGGTTCACGCTGACCGATGTCTACGAGACGGTCAACGCCAAGCTGGTCCGTCGCCATCCCCATGTCTTCGGCGACACCCTGGTCTCGGGGACCGAGGACATCGTGGCGAACTGGAACCGGATCAAGGCGGACGAGAAGGGCCAGGCAGGCACGGCAACCGCCGATCCGGCAGACCCCGTGGCGCGCTTCCCGCTGTCGATGCCGACGACCGTGGTCATCGAGCGGCTCCTGGCGTCTGGCCGCCTGAACATCGGCGGTGGCGGGATCCTCCATGATGACCCGGAGCGGTCGAACGAGCACGACCGGCAGATGGTCGACCACTTTGTCCTCTGGTACGCCAGTCGCCGCTCGCTCGGATACGATGCCGAAGCGGAGATGCGCCAGGCGCTCAGGAGGTTCTTCCCGCCTGGCGGCGAGTCGCGCTCCAACGCCGAATGAACCCTGACGCTCGCTCGCACGCCCCTTCCCCGATGACGGTTCGCCACGATGCGTCCCGGCCATACCCAAAGGAATCTGATGACCATGACGACGACCGCCACCGAGACGCCAGGCGCGATCACGACCCACGACCTCGAGCCGGCTGTCACCGGCAAGCTGACCTGCGGGTCGCTGCGGGCCGGGCACGTCGGCGAGACCGTCACGCTGTCGGGGTGGGTCAACCGCCGGCGTGACCTCGGTGGCCTGGTCTTCATCGACCTGCGGGATCGCTACGGGGTCACCCAGGTCGTCTGCAACCCCGACCGGCACCCGGAGGCCCACCAGATCGCCAGCGACGTCCGGGGCGAGTTCGTCCTCCAGGTCAGCGGCACGGTCAACCGCCGCCCGGACGGCACCGTCAACCCACGGCTCGTCACCGGCGAGGTGGAACTCGAGGCCACTTCGATCACCGTGCTCAACACGTCGAAGACCCCGCCGTTCTACATCAACGAGGATGTCGACGTCGACGAGACGCTCCGGCTCCAGCACCGCTACCTCGACCTGCGCCGCAACGCGATGCAGCGCAACGTGATCCTCCGTCACCGGGTGGTCAAGTTCATCCGGGACTACCTCGATGAGCGCGGATTCCTGGAGATCGAGACGCCGCTCCTGATCAAGAGCACGCCCGAGGGTGCGCGCGATTTTCTCGTCCCGAGCAGCGGCTTCCCCGGCACGTTCTACGCCCTGCCGCAGTCCCCGCAGCAGCTCAAGCAGCTCCTGATGGTGTCCGGGTTCGACCGCTACTTCCAGATCGCGCGCTGCTTCCGCGACGAGGCCCAGCGAGCCGACCGGCAACCGGAGTTCACCCAGCTCGACGTCGAGATGTCCTTCGTCGACGAGGAAGCCGTCATGGGCCTCAGCGAGGCCCTGTTCACCGAGATCGTGGAGCGGTATTCCGACAAGACCTTCGTCAGCAAGCCGTTCCCGCGGATGACCTACGCCGACGCGATGGCCCGCTACGGTAACGACCGGCCCGATATCCGCTTCGGCATGGAACTGCAGGACGTGGGTCCGGCGCTGGCATCCACCGGATTCAAGGCGTTCGCCGGCGTCCTGGAAGGTGGCGGACAGGTCAAGGCCATCGTCGTGCCTGGCTGTGGTGGCTACACGCGGCGGGAGATCGACGAGGTGACCGACCTGGCGAAGCGGTCCGGCGCCAAGGGTCTGGCGACGATCGCGGTCGCTGACGACGGCGTCAAGTCGCCGATCGCCAAGTTCCTGACTGAGACCGAGATCACCGCCCTGACGACCAGGATCGGGGCTGCCGCCGGAGACCTGGTCCTGATCGTCGCCGACCAGCCGGCGGTCGTCGCGAAGGTGCTGTCCGGGCTCCGACTGGAGTTCGGCGAGCGGCTCGGCCTGGCCGACCCGAACGTCATGGCGATGCTCTGGGTCCACGAGTTCCCGCTGATGGAGTGGGACGAGGACGGCCAGCGCTGGGACGCGACCCACAACCCGTTCTCCGGCTACTACGCGGAGGACGAGCAGTATCTCGACACGGACCCGGGCCGCGTCCGGGCGCGGCAGTACGACCTCGTCGCCAACGGCAATGAGGTCGGCGGCGGCAGCATCCGGATCCACCGGCGAGCCGACCAGGAGCGGATGTTTGGGCTGATGGGGTACTCGACGGACGTACTGCCGGAGCGCTTCGGCGCCCTGCTGGACGCGCTGGAGTACGGCGCCCCGCCGCATGGCGGCATCGCCTGGGGGATCGACCGGCTCATCATGCTTCTCACGGGTGAGGAGAACATCCGGCAGGTGATCGCCTTCCCGAAGAGCCAGCGCGGGACCGACCTGATGTTCCAGGCCCCGGCCCGGGTCGAGACGACCCAGCTCGACGACCTGGGGTTGGCCCTGAAGCCCACGAAGGCTGGGCCCACCGAGGCGGCGGCCATGGTCACGCCGGCGGAGGCGATCTAGGTTCGCGCCTGATTCGCGTGCGTGATCTGGTCCTTCAAGGTGAGGCGCTAGGGGCCAGGGACCTCGACCCCGTAGCGACAGAAGGGCCGGAGCTGCTTTGAGCAGCTCCGGCCCTTCTTCCTGCTCTATTCACCCGATTGCCTAGAAGGGGTGTTCTCCGAAGTTTATCGGTGGTCGGTGATCCGGGTTCCGGTAATATCGCCTCACCTAACGAAGGGAGGGGAACGATGCGAGAGCC
>CADCWK010000162.1 GCA_902806375.1 uncultured Thermomicrobiales bacterium | reverse complement strand
CGATCACCGGCCCCACGATCAGTGGCAGCTTCGCCCCGAACCGGCCGATCAGCCCGCCGGCCCAGCGCGACAGCACGAACAGCAGCAGCACGAACGGCAGCAGCGCCGCCCCAGCCTCCGTCGACGAGTAGCCCTGGACCTGGATCAGCAGGAACGGGAAGAAGTAGAGCGCCCCGCCGAGCGCGGCGTAGAGCAGCAGGGTCAGCAGGTTGGTCCCGCTGAACGTCCGGGAGCGGAACAGGCCCAGCGGCATCATCGGCTCCGGCGTCCGGGCCTCGACGACGATGAACGCGACCAGCGCGGCGACACCGACCGCAAGGGCGACGACGACCTGTGGGTCGGTCCAGCCGAGCGTCGAGGCCTCGATCAGTCCAAAGACCACGCCGCCGAGGCCGAGCGTCGCGAGCACCGCCGCCGGCCAGTCCAGCCGCCCGGCGTTGGGGTCGCGGCTCTCGGGGACGTAGCGCAGGGTGATCAGCAGGACGATGGCGGCGAGTGGGACGTTGATCAGGAAGATCCAGCGCCAGGAGGCCTGCTCGACGAGGAAGCCGCCGAGGACCGGCCCGCCGGCCGACGTGATGGATGTGAAGCCGGACCACGTTCCAATCGCCCGGCCGCGTCCGGTCTCGTCGGTGAATGTCGCGCTGATCAGGGCCAGGCTGGCCGGGGTCAGCAGCGCCCCACCGATCCCCTGTGCCGCGCGGGCGACGATCAGGTTGCCGATGTCCGGGGCCACGGCGCACCAGACGGACGTGACAGTGAAGATGACCGTGCCGATCACGAAAAGGCGCCGGCGCCCGAACTTGTCACCCAACGCCCCACCCACCAGGATCAGGGCGGCGAGGAACAGGGCGTATGACTCGACGACCCACTGGGTGCTGGCGGCGGTCGCGCCGAGGTCCTCCTGCAGGGCCGGCAGGGCGACGTTGACGACGGAGCTGTCGATGAAGACCATGCTCGAGGCGAGGATGGTCGCGACCAGGACCCAGCGCGGGATGGCGCCGGGGACATTCGTCGCGGTGGCTGAGGCGCTCAGAAGGTCTCTCCTGTCCGGACGGAACTGGGGCGGCACGCGACCAATCTCCGGGACCGTTCCCCAGGGCAGACCGCCTGACCACCTTACACCCGATTCTCGTCTCGCCAACTACCCATTGGACCTGTCTGGGAATCGTGTTTAGGATTTCCGCTGATCGGGTAACCCGACGGTGCCGTCGAAAACGGCGGGACGTCTCCGGATCAGCCGATCCGGAGACGTCCCCTACGCACACAGGTCGGTTCACGAGACCGGTCAGACGCCGGGTTCGTCCCGGTCGTCCCAGAGGTCGATCAGCCAAGAACCGTCTGGACCCAGGGACAGGGTGACGTAGGCGAACTCGGTCCCGAGCACGACCCGGGCGCCGGCCCGACCATCCGCGAACAGCTTGACGTCCGAGACAGAGAGTTCACTGACCGTGCCGGAGCTGTTCTGGGCCGCCGGTCGGTCGGGAAGGGCGGTAACGTCGTCCCGGGTCTCGTAGGTCAGCGGTAGGACGACCCGGAGACCGGCGTCGGAGTAGAGCGCGTACCGGCGCAGCGGATCGTTGGCATCCTGGCAGGCTACCAACCGGGTCAGCGTCCCGGTGACGCCGGCGACGGTCTCCGGGTCGGCTGGTGCCCCAGTGCCGGCGTCGTCCCGGTAGCCGACCGTGAGCGGGTCGACGGGATCGGCGACCCCCTGGTCGTAGAGCGCGAGCAACTCCTCGACCGTTCGGGGCGCGATGTCGCAGGCCGTAGCTGCAGCCGGGGTGCCGGGCGTCGGCGTAGCCATCGGTGTGGCGGACGTGGTCTCGTCGGCGATGATCTCGACTTCCGCCCAGAGATAACTCAGGTTGCCACCGGAGGGAGCAACCCGGAACTGTCCGCCTGGCTCGGCGATCACGCTACTACCGGTCGTTACGGTCTCTGGCATGGTGACCAGTGTCCCGGCACGGGCGCTGTCCGCTGTCCCGGCGAGACGGATCACGCCGACGCCCGGCACGATCCGCGCGTCACCGGCCAGCGGCGTCAGAAGTGTGACCGCGCCGTCCCCACCGAGGATCTGACTGGCGCCTTCCCCGCTACCGACGGTTGCGCGAAGCATGACGCGAACGCGAACCCCGACGGTGCTGAGCGGATCGATCGTTCCAGCCAACGGGCTCGACACCTGGTATTGGCCCAGTTCGACCGACTCGACTTCCCCGGCGCTATCGAGACCAGGCCGGCTGGAGCCGACTGTGAGTTGGAAGATGGTCAGGCCCTCGCCGCCGGCTCTGATTGTCAGGGAACTGCCAATCTCGGCGCTGTGCATGGCGACGTCTGACGATCGGCTGGCAAGCTCCGCCGCTGGTTGTCCCATGGCGGTGGCTGTCCCATCGCCGCTGGCCACATAGGTGATCACCGTAATGGGAAACGTCATCACTCCCCGGTTCGTCGGCACGCCTCCGTCCGGAAACACGGTCAGTTCGCCGTCTGGTCCGAGGGTATGGCGAACGACGGCGATGTCGACCGGTTGTCCGGCAGCAAGCTCCGCCGACACGTCGACGCTGGAAGGGGTGAGACCGGTAAGTGCCGCTGGCGGAGCGACATCCGTGGATGTCCCAATCGGATTGGTAATAGGGGAGACGATCACGACGGTGTACCCAGCTGGACTGCCATCAGACGGGCCGCTGATCGTCGCACCGAGCAGGTCATTGACGCGGACGGTTTCTCCTACTGAGAGCGGTTCGCCATTGGCAAGCTCTATCGTCTCGCGGCCATCGACGATTCTGCTGGCTGGCCGGTCAAGGACGATCGAACCGGCCTCAGCGCGGATCAATGCATAGCTGTCGCTGATGCTCCGACCCGTGTTGAGACCAAGCCCGTAGTCGATCTCCACCGGAAACGCCTCGGCACTCGTGGCAGAGAACAGTACCTGCAACTCCGTGGCGTTGGATGGATTGGAGGCCGTGTATGTCGTGAGGCGTTCTGTGGCCACGCCCTCCTGACCAGCCGGGACCGTCTCATCCGACGCCCCGCTCGGCAGGACGGACAGGAGCGTCAGCGTGACCGGTGTGTCGCCGGTCTGGACCAGGGAGAACCCTGCGTCGCCGAACGAGCCGGTGACGGTGGGGTTGGGAAGTGTCAGCGGCGACTGTGTGCCACCGCTGACGTTCATGACCATGTCCCCACCGCCGGTCCACTGGACGCCGCGGTCGATGCCAGGCGGGAGGGAAAGGATGGCTCCCGGTGCGAGCGTCAGCCGGTCGAGCACGACCTGATAGTCGCGTCCGTCGGTAGCCACGCTGAACGGACCGCCGATGCTTCCAGTGTGCGTGTTGGAGTACGTCCGCCCCGGTGTTCGGTCGAGTGCAGGCGGAGCGAGGAAGACGGCGGTGTAGACCGCCCCTTCGTCGGGGTTGGCCCGCTGGATGGAGGCAAGGCTCGGGTTGCGGACGACTGCCGTCTCGCCTGACTGGATGGTCAGGTCTCCGACGAACTCCTGGTATTCGCTATCGAGGTTGATGTCCTCAATCAGCGTGTCCGGAGAGTCAATCTCGATCGACCCCTGTTCGGCGTAGAGCAGCATGGTCGTTCCAGAAGACGAGAGGTTCTGTGGGAGATCGGCGACCCCACTGGGCGGCACCGGCTCCGGACCAGCCCCTGCTGGTCCGCTGCCGAATACCACGTTGATCTGGGTCTCGAACCGGTACTCCCCGGTCGGGTAGCTGATGAGTGGATAGGCCGTTACGCCATCGGCCGACGCAAGTGGAAGGGTTCCCTCTGCCGCGATCGTCAAAACGCTAACCGACACGTCGCCACCGCGATCAGCGATGACGGCTCCACCACCCGTGTCAATATCGATGCTACTGGGCCGATCGATCTGCAGGGGCGACGAGCCGTTGACCCGTTCTACAGTGAACAGCCCAGTCACGGATGAGACAAGGTAGATCGAATCAGGAGGCAGGGGCAGCGTGGCACCGCTGGTCAACGTAACCCGGTTGAGGCTGATCGTGTGGCCTTTTTGGCTCATCGGCAGGTCGATCAGCCACCCACCACCCGTGAAGGCCCCCGGGTAACCGATGGATGGGACGTTACCTACAGGGGGAGAGGTTGGAGTGGAATCATTCCCGACGCCGCCGAACTGGCCGACCTGGCCGTCGTCCATCGGGGCGAGGATCGTGGCGAACAGGCCGAGGATGAGGACCGCCGCGACGGCGAACTGGAGCCGGGACCACCAGGCGCGGCCGGTCGGCTGCGACGGGCGGCCGCCGCCGGGGACGGCGTAGCCGCCCGCCGCGTCGGTGGCTGGGTGACCGCCACGCGCGTGGCTGGCAGGCAGCGTCAGGTCCGGCGCGGCCATGGCGCCGGACAGTGATGACGGGGAGACCATGGATGACTCCTGTCGGGTGGGGATGCCGGCCCGGGAAGCCACGTCCCGCCAGATGCGGGCGCGGCCTCCCTCCGGGATCCCGTCGGATCGTGCGTAGGCGAGGGCCTGCAATTGGTCGATGGTCCGGGCTCGGGCCGGGTCGAGCGCGATGGCGTCCGCCCGCTGGTAGCCATTGCCGGTCGCGGCGTCCCAGTACCGGTCCAGCTGGTCGAGCCGGTCCGGGTCAGTCGTGCCTTTGGTCGGGCTGGTCGGTGGGGTGGTCCCGTTCCCGGAGATCGCCCGTCGCTCATCGCTGGTCATCGGACACCTCCGTGGTGGGTTCCGCCCCGAGGCGGTCGGCGAGCAGGGTGCGGAGCCGGTCGATGGCGCGGAACTGCATCATCTTGATCGCGCCGTGGCTGCGGCCGAGGACGGCGGCGATCTCCGGGCCGCTCAGCCCGGCCAGCCGCAGCTCGACCACCCGGCGCTGGTCGTCGGACAGCCGGGCGATCGAGCCGAGCAGGATCTCCCGGCGCTCGGCCGCGATCGCCTGTTCGTCCGGGGTCGGGTCCGGGTCGATCAGCAGGTCGGCGTCGGCCAGCGGGCTGGTCGGTCGCCGGTCGCGGTAGCCGCTCACCACCACGTTGTGGGCGATGGTGAACAGCCACGAGCGGACGCCGCCGCCGGCCAGGTCCGGCCGGGACCGGAACGTCGACAGGGCGCCGAAGGCCCTGGCGAAGGTCTGGCTGGTCGCGTCCTCGGCGTCGGCCGGGGAGCCGACGCGGGTGACGCAGTAGCGGTAGATCGGGTCGACGTAGCGTTCATACACGGCAGCGAATTCGGCCGGGTCGGCCTGGGCCGCCCGGATCAGGTCGGCGTCGCTGCCCGTCGCGCGTGGCTGGCTGGCCGCCGCGCTGGCCGGCTGGTCGGGACGAGAGACAGGTCGGGTGTCGCGGGGCGAAGCGTTGATCGGTGACGAGTCGCTGCCGGAGGGCGGTCCGCCGGGCGTCCGGGCGGAGGAGGCCCAGATGCCCGAACAGCTCGCCAGGACGAGGATTGGGCGCCACGTCCGGCTGGGCCAGGGCGTTCCGCCGCCCGTCCCCGCTGGTAGCAACCGGAGCGTCTGGTCGCTACCGCTCGGGGTGACCGGCGGGCCGAGCGTGAGGATCCGGGCCCGGGGCCCACCGTGGTGGTCAGCCGGACGGGCTGGCCGGGGCCGGTGTCGTCGTCGCCACCGCATGGTCACTCCTCGTCCGCGATGACCGGCGACCGGCCGGGCGTTCGCACCGACCCTGTCGTTGATGGATGCGCATCCACCCACGTAAACCCGCCCATGCCGAAAAGGTCACGCTCGCCGTTCGGCCCATGTGCGGGCGCAGGGGCATTCCCGTTACTCCGGACCAGGGACGGAGACGACCAGACAGCGAAGGGATGGACTGGCCGATACACTACCGCGATCCGATCGTCACCCGTCGCTCGTCATGCACGGTCGTCCGTCCGCCCACCGATATCAGGCCGCATCATCGCGGACCGGGAGGAACCCATGTCCACCGTCCTGGATCAGACCGAGGCGAGCGCGCCCTCGGCCGAGACGCTCCGCCCGCTGTTCCTGCTCGACCCGGAGGTCGCCTTCCTCAACCACGGCTCGTTCGGCGCCACGCCACGATCCGTCCTCGAGGCCAGCGTCGCCTGGCAATACGAGCTGGAGCGCGAGCCGGTCCAGTTCATCGTCAAGCGGCTGGACCACGCGC
>CADCWK010000161.1:4736-6123 GCA_902806375.1 uncultured Thermomicrobiales bacterium | reverse complement strand
ATCGCCAGATGGCCCTGCAGGAACGGCCTGGTGCTCGGGTCGCGCACGCAGGCGCGCCATCGCGAGGGCATCAGCATAGGCACCGGCGGTGAAGGAGAAATCCCGGAGCCTGCCCTCCACCACGAAACCGAACCGCTCGTAGAGCCGGATCGCGGACAGGTTGGTGGCCATGACCGTCAGCTCGATCCGGTGGACGTTGAGCCATTGGTCGGCCAGATCGATGGCTGCGGCGAGCAGTGCCGTGCCGATGCCGCGGCCCTGGTGGTCCTGGTCGACAGCCATCCCGAGATCGGCGGTGTGCCGGCGGCGCGGCCTCGGGTTGACCGTGAGGCCGATCGACCCGACGACCTGGCCATCGATCTCGGCGACCAGCCGGTGCTGATCCGGCGAGAACGTGCCGGCCGCGGCCCGACGTGACGCGACCGGGGTGTATGGCACCTGCAGCGTGCCGGGAACGACGCCCGGCTGGACGAGCAGGCGACCGACGGCGTCGCTGTCCTCTGGCTCCTGCCCACGGATCACCATCACCATCCGTTGCCCTCCCCCATCGTCATCCCGGCCGGGCGATCATCGTCTCATACCGGGCCGGGGAGCGGTGGTGATCGGGCAGACCTTCCACGTCTCCGGTCAGGATTGGGCCGGTCGCATGGCACACTTCCAGGCGAGCCAACGCGGCACCGGGCCCGGCGTGGTCCGGTCCTTCGCGACCCCCTATCGAGGAACGCTGATGTCGATCCATGGTGCCCAGACGGCCGACGCGCCCCTCTACGACGAGACCGGCCAGACCTACGATGCCATCCTGTTCCTGTCGTTCGGCGGCCCGGAAGGCCCGGACGAGGTCATGCCCTTCCTGGAGCATGTCACCGCGGGGCGGAATGTCCCGCGCGAGCGGCTGGAAGAGGTCGCCGGCCACTATCAGCACTTCGGCGGCGTCAGCCCGATCAACGCCCAGAACCGCGCCCTGATCGCGGCACTGCGGGACGAGCTGGACCGGCACGGCATCGCGTTGCCGATCTACTTCGGCAACCGCAACTCCGAGCCGTTCGTCGCGGACACACTCCGCCGGATGCGCGGCGACGGGGTCCGGCGGGGCGTCGTCTTCGTGACCTCGGCGTTCAGCTCGTGGTCCGGTTGCCGGCAGTACCGCGAGGACGTCATCCGCGCCCTCGCGACGATCGACAACGCGATCGCCTTCGACAAGATCCGGGTCTACTACAACCATCCCGGCTTCGTCGCGCCGATGGCTGACAACGTCCGGGCGGCGCTGGGTCGCTTTGCCGAGGAGCGCCGCGACGGCGTCGAGGTCGTCTTCACAGCCCACAGCATCCCGATGACGATGGCGCAGGGTTCGGCCTACGAGGTCCAGCTCGCCGAGTCCTGCCGGCTG
>CADCWK010000161.1:0-4709 GCA_902806375.1 uncultured Thermomicrobiales bacterium | reverse complement strand
CCGGACATCGTGGACGCGCTGGACGAACTCCACGCCGCCGGTCGTGACGACGTCATCGTCGTCCCGATCGGCTTCATCTCCGACCACATGGAGGTCCTGTTCGACCTGGACGAAGAGGCGCTGGAACACACCCAGGCGACCGGGATGCACATGGAGCGGGCCGGGACGGTCGGGACCGACCCGCGCTTCGTCGCCATGATCCGGGAACTGATCGTCGAGCGGATGACCGACCACCCGGCGCGGGCCGCCCTCGGCGATCGCGGGCCGAACCACGACGTCTGCCCCATGGACTGCTGCCAGCTCGGCGTCGCCCCACCCAGGATCACGATGCGGGCGCCAGCCGGATAGAACCGACCCGCGGTTGGGACTCCCGTCCAGGGGGCCGGGAGACTGATCGGGTGGTCATCCGAGTGCGGCGGCGCGAACGACGGCGGCTCGGTCAGATCCCGACGCCAACGGTAGCCTGCCGCAGATCGAACGGGCGTTCAGGCAATCAGACCGACGGCCCCGACCGCGATGGTCGGGGCCGTCGGTCTGATCGTCGAGGCAGGGTGGATGGGGAAGCCGGCTCTCGTCAGCCAGCCGGGGCCGTAGCGTCGGCCAGGGCCCGTGTGACCAGGGCCCGGGCCAGGTCTACCTTGTAGCCGTTCTGGCTCAACGGCTGGGCGTCGACCACCGCCAGCTCGCCCATGCGCCGGAACAGGTCGTCGGACGGGACCGAGCCGTGGAGCAGCTCCTCGACCGCGATGAGCCGGCGCGGGATCGGCTCGACCCCGCCGAGGACCACCCGGGCGTCCGTGATCGTGCCACCGGTGACCGTCACGGAGGCGGCCACGCCGACGAGCGCGAACGCCCAGGTCTTGCGGTCCATCGCCTTGAGGTAGACGCTCCGCGACCCGGCCGCCGGAGCCGGCAGCGTGAAGCCGAGGATGAGTTCGTCCGGACCGAGGACGCTCTCCAGCCGATGCTCGTCCGTCGGCAGGGCGAAAAACTGGCCGGCGGAGACGGCGCGCTCCCCGGACGCGCCGCGGATCCGGACGGTGGCATCGAGAGCGATCAGCGCCGCGGCCGAGTCAGAGGGGTGGACGGCCACGCAGGGGCTGTCCTGGAAAATGGCGTGGTGGGCGTTCTCGCCGTCTCGCGCCGGGCAGCTATCACCGCCCTTGAGCCAGCAGGAGATCTGCGGGTCGCGGAAGTACCAGCAGCGCGGGCGCTGCAGGACGTTACCGCCGATCGTCGCCATGTTGCGGAGCTGCGGCGTCGCCGCCTGGCTGGCCGCGCCCGCCAGGGCCGCATACGATCCCACGATGTCCGGGTGGGACTCGATCTGCGCCAGCGTCGCCAGGGCGCCGATCGTCATCCCCTCGGCCGTCATCTCGATCCGGTCGTCGAGCTCCACGACCCGCTTCAGGTCGATCAGGGTGTGCGGTGCGACGATATCGGCCTTCATGAGGGTCAGCAGGTCGGTCCCCCCGGCCAGCGGCCGGACCGCCGCGCCGTCGACGTCGTCGCCGAGGCGGCTCAGGGCGACGGTGATGGACTCGGGCCGCTCATAGGCGAAGGGTCTCATCGGGCCACCTCGGGTGCGGCGCTCTGGCCGTGTTCGGCGAGCAGGGTCAGCATGCGTTGCCGGCTGATCGGGGCGTCGTGGACCCGGATCCCGACCGCGTCGAAGATGGCGTTGGCGATGGCGGGGGCGGTCGGGATCAGCGGCGGTTCACCGACCCCCTTGGCGCCCGTGATGTTGGCCACGCTGTCCGGGACGTCGACATGCGCGTGGCTGATCGGCGGCACGTCGAGCATCGTGGGGATCTTGTACTCCTCGAGGTTGGCGTTCATGACCATTCCGAGGCGGTGATCGACGACCCGTTCCTCGGTCAGCGCGAAGCCGATCCCCTGGGTGATGCCGCCATGGATCTGGCTGTCGACCAGGGCCGGGTTGATGATCCGGCCGATGTCATGCGCCGTCGAGACGCGAAGCACCGTGACCTCGCCGGTCTCCGTGTCGACCTCGACCTCGACGCACTGGGCGCCGAAGGTCCGGATCGAGACGTCCGACGGGTTGGGCCCCCGGGCGCCCCTGCCCAGCAGGTTGGCCGGCGCGACGTCCTCCATCACCTCGGCGATGGTCATGGACTGGTCCGTGGTGCCGATGACCGAGATCCGGCCGTCGACGATCGTCAGTCGCTCGGCCGCGACCTCCATCTTCACGGCGGCGAGCCGGAGCAACTGCTGCCGCACGTCCGCGACGGCACCGCGAACGGCGGGGCCGATCGACGCCATCGTCGAGGAACCCGAACTGACCGGGGAGTACGGCCCGCTGGCCGTATCGCCCAGCTGCACGCGAACCTGGTCGACCCCGATACCCAGTTCCTCGGCGGCCAGCTGGGCCAGACCCGTCCGGGTGCCCGTGCCGATGTCTTGGGTACCCGTGACGAGGTCGATGCCTCCGTCAGGGTTCAGCTTGGCGAAGGCGTACGCGGGCGGGTGGCCGGAACCGGCGGCCCAGTCGTGAGCGGCGAACCCACGACCGCGGCGCTTCGACCCCGCCACAGCGGGTGGCGCGGGATTCGCCCAGCCGAAATCGGCGGTGACCCGGTCGTAGCAGTACGCGAGTCCGTCGGGGAGACTGTAGGGCTTGTCCTCGACCTGGTCGATGGGCGAGTAGTTCCGCCGGCGGATCTCGACGGGGTCGAGGTCCAGCCGTCGGGCGAGTTCGTCCATGACCTGCTCGATCACCCACGCCGATTCGACGTGGCCTGGCGCCCGGAAGGCGACCGCCGGGCCAGTATTCATGAGGACCGTGCGGGACTCGGTGTGGACGTCGTCACATCGGTAGAGTGACTGGTACATGCCGGAGACGTTGCTCGCCTCGCCGCCGACCTGGTAGGCACCGTTGCCGATATGGATGTCGGCCCAGATCGCGACCAGCGTCCCGTCGGATCGTGCGCCGAAGCGGACGTGCTGCCGGGTCGGGGGACGGTTGCCACTGGCGAGGTTCTCGGCGTGGCGGTCCAGCATGAGCTGGACCGGACGGCCGGCTCGCTTCGCCAGCAACGGCGCGATGATGTCGTTCTTCCAGGCGACCTGCTTGGCCCCGAAACCCCCGCCCATGTGGTGCTTGATGACCCGGACCTTGTGTTCCGGGATCCCGAGGCCGGAGGCGACGTCTTCCCGGATGGTGAAGACCGATTGCGTCGACGCCCAGACGGTCAGCTCGTCGCCCTCCCAGGCGACGGTACAGCCGTGTGGCTCCAGCGAGTTGTGGATCGCCGCCTGCGTCGTGAAGACCGCATCGATGACGACATCGGCCCCCGCCATGGCGGCGACGGCGTCCCCGCGGTCGTAGACTGTCGGCTCGCCGGCGATGTTCCCGCTGTCCCGCAGCTTCGGCGCGTCCGGCCGGATGGCCGCCTCCAGCTCGGTGACGTGGGGAAGGCGCTCGTACTCGACCTCGATCAGTCCCAGGGCGTCGGCCGCGACGTCGTCACTCACCGCGGCGACGGCGGCGACCTCATCGCCGACGTACCGGACCGTCGTGTCGAAGACGAAGCTGTCCTCGAACCAGGGGATCTGCGGGGTGTTCGCCGAACTGATCACGGCGTGGACGCCAGGCAGCGCCTCGGCCCGGCTGGTGTCGATCCGGGTGATCCGCGCGTGGGGATGCGGGCTGCGCAATACCGCGGCGTAGAGCTGGCCGGGCAACCGGACGTCGTAGCTGTACCGGGCACTGCCCGTGACCTTCTCGATGCCTTCCAACCGGGTCGCCGGTTGACCGACCGCCGTCATCGGGGTCGACGCATCCCAGCCGTCCACTCCCTCGTGCTCGGTCAGCGCCAGCTTGCCGTCCTCGATCTTCACGTCCATCGTCGCGCTCATCGGGCGACCTCGCTCTCACGGCGTGCTCGCTGGAGGTCGGCGGCGAGACGACCGGCCCGGAGGATGTTGCGGTAGGCACCGCAGCGGCAGAGGTTCCCGGAGACGGCGGTCTGGATGTCGTCGTCGGTCGGGTCGTCGTTCCCGTCGAGCAGGGCCCGGAGGCTCATGATCTGGCCCGGGGTACAGAAGCCACACTGGAACGCGTCCATGCGGATGAACGCCTCCTGGACCGGGTCCAGCCCGTCGGGCGGGGCCACACCCTCGATCGTGCGGACCTCGTGACCGTCGGTCTCGACCGCCAGAGTCAGGCACGAGTAGACCGCGAGCCCGTCGACGTGGACGGTACAGGCGCCACAGTTACCCATGTCGCAGACCTTCTTGGTCCCGGTCAGCCGCAGATCCTCCCGGAGGGTATCCAGCAGGGTATGGCGAGGTTCGACGAGGAGATGGTGGTCGGAGCCGTTGACCGTCACGGTCACGGGCATACGCTGGGGGGCCATGTCTCCTCCTGATGGTCGACCGGCGCGCCGCGGTCCGATACCCCGCGCGAACGATCGACGCCAACGGCCTCGCTACTGCAATCCGCAGACCATTCGGCTCACGGATCATCCCGGTCATGGGTCGGGCCGTGGCGTGGGGATGCTACGATCAGGTCACGGACAGGGAGACCGACCGGGGCGGGGGGTACCGACGCGGCCACCCGTGCCCAGCGTCAGACGGTCACCCCCTGCGAGCGGGATGGGAACGCCACCGTGAGTCAGGCTGCCCACAGCGTCGTCCCTCTAGTCCCGTTTCCGGTCACCCGGCCGATCGGCCGCGATGAAGAGATC
>CADCWK010000160.1 GCA_902806375.1 uncultured Thermomicrobiales bacterium | reverse complement strand
GAGCAGGAAGGCGGCGCCATCGGCCCGGACGGTCGTGGAAGACGCGCCGTAGAGATAGACCGCCTGCTCGCCGAAGCGGGCGGCGATCCCGGCCGCCGCGACCTGACCGTCGATCCTCGCGAGGAGGAGGCGGGCGTCGTCACCGAACAGGCGGAGGGCGTCGACGTAGTAATCGAATCCGTGGATACCGAACTCGTTCCGGCCGGCCGTGTCACGGAGCAGCGCGTAGAAGGCTCCCGAGTCACCGTCGGTCTGGCCGACGTCGATGGTGACGCCGCGCCGTTCGGCGAGCCGGATATTGTACCGGTGCTTGCTGTGCATGCCGGCCAGCAGCTCCTCATCCGGCCGGAGGGTCACACTGACCGTCCGTGCCGGCTGGATCGCGGCCGGCCCACGGACGTAACCGAAGGAGCGATAGGTGCCGTCGAGTCCCAGCGGCGCGGCTGGTTCGACGATCAGCGAGATCGCGAGGTTGCGCCGGCAGATCCGGTCCATCAGATCCGTGAGTCGCCGGAACCCCTGCTCGGTATCCCCCGTCAGCGCCGGTCCCCGCGGGACGTACCCGATGCTGACCGGGCCTCGCCGACGGAAGAGGACTTGCGCCATCCCGGCGCCCCACGGCGCCTCGAAGGCCAGCCGCTCGGGCCGCCAGCCGTGCCTGCCCTTGAGGTCGCCCCATGCCCAGCTCTGGAGCGGGTGCCCGCCCAGATCGGTCAGCATCCGGTCCCATTCCGGCTGCGTCGCGGGAGCGGAGACCCTCGCCAGGGTACGGGCATCGATCGACGGGAACGAGAGCGGCAAGGGATAACCTCCGGGAACGGCGCGATGAGTGTCGAGGGACCCGGGCAGACGCTACAGCCCTTCGGCGGCCAGCGTCGCCTCTTCGATCGCCTCGTTGACGGCGTCCTGGTCGGTCCGCTCCGGGTCGGCGGCGAGGCCGCGCAGGACGCGGAGCGCGCCCGGCCCGCCGATCTGGCCGAGTGACACGACCGCCGCCAGCCGGACCTCATCGTCCTCATCGCTCGCCAGCCCTGTCACGGGCTCGACCAGGACAGTGTCGGCCAGTTGACCCGCGGAGACGACGGCGGCCAACCGGAGCTCCACATCGTCGCTGGCCAGGTCGCGCTCGACGAAGGGCATCCAGACCGGATCGAGTGTCCGGCCCATCGCGATCAGGGCCGACGCCTGGCTGGCCGTGTCCCCACTGTTGTACATCTCGGCGATCGCCTCTGGGACCGAGGACGAGAAGCCCTCAGCGCCGCGCGAGCCGAACACGGCCCAGGTCTCGAGGGCAGACCGGCGGAGGGCGAGTGGCTCGTCCTCGTCGACGACGATGGTCTCGAGGAGGTCGCCCAGTTCGTCGGCGTCGATCCCGATATCCTCGCCGGCCGCGGCGAGGTCGGCGTACCCACTCAGGGCGGCAGCGGCGGCCGCGCGGACATCCGTGGAGCTGTCAGCCTCGGTCAGGCGGACCAGCCGTTCGACGATCCCGTCGACCTGCTCGTCCGCCAGACCGGCGACTGCGTATTGCCGGACCACCGCATCGCCGTCACCGAGCAGGTGCAGGAAGATCCGGGCGAACTGCATGTCGTAGCGCTCTTCGGACGCCGCGGCCAGTCGCCCGGCGATCTCCCGGCGGGCTGCCGTGGCCAGTTGCGGCCATGATCGTCCAAATGCGGCAAGCCCGGACCGATCGAGGTCGGAGAGCAGCGCGACGTCCCCGCCGGCGCCAGTCCGCCGGTCGGCCTGACCCAGGAAGCGGGCAACGCGCTCGTCGCCGGGCAGGTCGAGGGTCGTCGTGAGCAGGCTCTCGTCATCCTCGGGCAGGTCCGGCTCGGTCGAGTCCGACCACTCCGTCCCGCGCTCGGTCACGACGATCTCGAGTCGCTCGTCCTCCTCCTCGTCCGGCATCAGGTCGAGGAGGAGTTCGTCCGGGTCGTCAGGCGTTGGAGGGAACGAACGAGTAGACATTGTCGCTGTCCGGATCCTTGGCGAAGGCGCCCGTCTCGTCGGTGTCGAGGACGCGGCGCAGCTGCTTCTCGGAGAAGGGCCGCTCGATGTTCACGGCGGCGTAGAGGTCGTCGAACGAGGCGCTGAAGCCCGGTCCGATCTTCTCCCCGATCCGCTCGAAGATCGCCGAGACCAGCGCCTCCGGCCGGCGACGCACCTTCTCGTCGACCGGGCGCTCGTTGGCGAGGCCACTGAAGCGGTCCTCGGACAGGACCATGGCGTCCTCGACCTCGCACGCGTACTGGACGTCATGGAAGACGTAGCGCTGCGAGCGGCGCTCGTCGAGTTCGAGCAGGCGGGCGGTCTGTGACGCGGCCGGCAGGAACTCGACGCGGTAGTGGCCGTCGTTATCCGTCCGCTGGATCTGGATCAGCGCGCCCGGGATCAGGTTCTCGCTGAAGAAGTCGTCCAGCCCGAGGATGAACCCACCCCGGTTCGGCGTCGGGTAGCGCAGCTCGACCAGGAAGGTGGTGTACGACTGCGGCGTCTCGAAGGTCAGCATCGCGGTCCGCTGGTCCGGAAGGACCGGGGCCGGCAGCAGGGCCTGGATCTCGGCGTCGTACGGCAGCAGCCCGTGGTAGTACTCGAAGAACGTCACGACATGGAGGACCGAGTCCGTCGAGCGGTAGGCGGGCTGGGCGGGTGCGGCATCGAGCAGGAACCGGTAGTCGGTCCCGAGCTCGTTCGGCTTGCGCCGCTGCGTACCGATCTGCGGCAGGGTGCTCGTGCTCCAGAACCGCTGCTCGTTGGTCCCGACGAAGTCGAAGTCGCGGTGCTCGCGAGAGAGCCGGAAGCTGATCGCGAAGCGCATCAGGTCGAAGTCCGGGCTGTTCGGGCGGACACCGAGAACGTCCTGGACCAGGACATCGTCGGTGAGCGGCTGCTCCTGCTCCTGGATGTACTCCTTGATCCGGCGGAGATCGCCACGACTGAGGCGAGGCACCCGGTCCTCGGTCATCCACTGGTGGTTGAAGTTCGCGATCCGGACATCGCCGCCCAGCCGCTGGTTGATCGCCGCCGCCAGTGCATCGTCCTCGACCCCCGAGACATCGGAGACCTTGAGGGACGGGACGCGGCGGGGTTCCGGGGTGACGACGACGGGCTCCGGCGTGACGACGGGTTCCGCGACGATCTCATCGACGTCCGTCCCGACGGTGGCCGTCTCGTCACGGTCGTCGACCGCCTCGACCTCGTCGGCGACCAGTGGCTCGATCTCGAACGGCGCCACTGGCTCATCGTCGATGATCTGGGCCGCCAGGTCGTCGTACGCCGGAGCGATGGACGGCTCGGCGGGCGACTCTGCCTCGACGGCGGGCACTTCCTCCGGTCGCTGGACGACCAGTGGCTGGTCCCACGTCGCGTCGCTCTCCAGGGCAGCCGCGGCGTCCACGTCGAGCGGCAGCAGATCCGGCACATCCAGCGCGACGTCGTCCTCTTCACCGGCCGGGCGGGTCGGCGGGAGCATCGGACGCTCGACGATGATGGCCGCGGGCAGCGGTCGCTCGATGTCGAACAGCTGCGAGGCGACCGACTCCTCGGAGAGCGGGGCGTTCCAGCCAGTATCCAGACGGATGACCTCGCCGCGGAGCTGACCGGCGAGTCGTGGGACCGGCGTCATCAGCCGGGCGGCGAAACCGTGGACGCTGACCGGCGTCTGGTCGACCGGCGATCGGCCGAATCGCGTCGTGGACACGACCGGTCCGTCCTCGGTCTCCTCGACGGCGAAGACGTCCGGGTTCTGCCGGGCGATCTCGATTACCCGGTCAGCGGAGACCCCGGCCGCGCCTCGGGCGGTAGCCTCCGCCAGCGACGCCGCGGACAGCCGGATCACCCGGTCGGCCGACATGAAGCGGCCATGCGCCTGGAACATCCCGAGCAGACTCCTGGCGAGTTCCTGCTCCTCCTCCGTCCCAGCCATCATCGCCGCCGGCGGCACAACCTGATTCACCATCCTGCCCTGCTCTCCCTGATTCTTCCCCTGAGGGGTTCGTTCTTGTGTCCGTCGAGATCGACCGACCACGCAGCGTGGTCCCGGCCGAAAGGATCCTGGCCGACTATGCCCGGTCGTCAGTCCCTCGCCACGAGCAGGGACTGCTCACGGAGGGCCTCGACCAGCTGGGCGGTCGTCAGGGGGCGGTTCGAATTTCTGAGGATCATCAACAGGAACGCGATGTCGTCGTCGGACAACCGGACCGTCTCATTCGTCGCGTCGGACATGACACCCTCTCACCCGGTCGCTTCTGGGCATGGAACACACGACAAGCCGGAGACGAGCGATGGCTCGACCGGCTCCTCCGATAGATCAACGGATAGTGTACCGCATGGGATGGGGAACGACCGCCGCCAAACCTCACCGCGTGCCGGATGGGCTGTCCCCCGGAAAGGCGGTCCGTCCGGCCCTCGTCCTGACGTCCCGCCAGGCCTCTACCAGGGAGCGTGTCGGGACCGAGGGTCGTCGTCGGAGGTGGACAATGCCGCGGCGCGTGAGTAGACTCTCTCGCGGACACGACACGTTCTGATCCGGCATAGCTCAATGGTAGAGCGCCCGACTGTTAATCGGTAGGTTCCAGGTTCGAGTCCTGGTGCCGGAGCCACAGAGGCCATGTCCCTGAGAGACGCCGCGGGACCGATCGGTTCACGCGGCGTCTCCCGTTTTCGCGTGCCTGCCACGAGCGGCACCGCCAGCGAGGAACCACTCATGACGCAGCACTTCCAGAACCTGATCGGCGGCACGTGGCAGGACGCCCGCGGTGGCCAGACCTTCGACCGGCGCAACCCGGCCACCGGCGAGGTCGTGGCGACGTTCACCCAGAGCACCGCCAGCGATGTCAACGACGCCGTGGCGGCGGCCAAGACGGCCTACGCGTCCTGGCGGCTCTACCCGGCCCCGAAGCGCGGCGAGATCCTGTTCCGGGCGGCCCAGTTGCTCGCCGACCGCAAGGAGCAGTTCGCCCGTGAGATGACCGAGGAGATGGGCAAGGTCATCGCTGAGGCGCGTGGCGACGTGCAGGAGGCGATCGACATGGCCTTCTACATGGCCGGCGAGGGACGCCGGCTCTACGGCCAGACCACGCCGTCGGAGCTGCGCGAGAAGTTCAACATGTCGGTCCGGCGCCCGCTCGGCGTCTGCGGCGTCATCACGCCGTGGAACTTCCCGATGGCCATCCCGTCCTGGAAGATCCTGCCGGCCATCATCGCGGGCAACACGGTCGTCTTCAAGCCGGCGACCAATACGCCACGCAGCGCGATCCGGTTCGTCGAGATCCTGATCGAGGCCGGGCTGCCGGAGGGCGTCGTCAACGTCGTCCTCGGGACCGGGGCCGAGGTCGGCGACGCCATCGTCGACCACCCGGACGTCCCGCTGATCACCTTCACCGGCTCGAACGCGACCGGAACCAAGGTCGCCGTGCGGGGAGCGCAGCACAACAAGCGCGTCTCGCTGGAGCTGGGCGGCAAGAACGCCGTCATCGTCATGGACGACGCCGACCTCGATCTCGCCGTCGATGGGATCATCTGGAGTGCCTTCGGGACCAGTGGGCAGCGTTGCACCGCCGCCAGCCGGATCGTCGCCCACCGCTCGATCCAGCGCGAACTGGTCGAGCGCCTGGCCGCCCGGGCTGACGCGATGACGCTCGGCGACGGCCTGGACGAGTCGATCGACGTTGGCCCGGTCGTCAGCGCCACGCAGTTGTCCCGCATCGAGGAGTACATCGGAATCGGCACCGCCGAGGGCGCGCGGCTGGTCACCGGCGGGACGCGCTCGGGCGACGGTTCGCTGGGCAACGGCCACTTCCTCCGGCCGGCGATCTTCGACGAGGTCGCCCCGACGATGCGGATCGCCCAGGAGGAGATCTTCGGGCCGGTCAGCGCCGTCATCCCGGTCGACTCGCTGGACGAGGCGATCGACGTGGTCAACGGGGTCCAGTACGGCCTGTCCGCCTCGATTTTCACCGCTAACGTTAACTCAGCCTTCCGGGCGATGCAGGACATCAACACCGGCATCCTGTACGTCAACGCCGGGACCATCGGCGCCGAGATCCACCTCCCCTTCGGCGGCACCAAGGGCACGGGCAACGGCCACCGCGAAGCCGGGACGGCGGCGCTGGACTTCGTGACGGAGTGGCAGAGCCTG
>CADCWK010000159.1 GCA_902806375.1 uncultured Thermomicrobiales bacterium | reverse complement strand
TCGCCTCTCCAGCCCTGGCCCACAGTGTCCACGTCGACGTCACCGGCCTGACCCCGGCCACCGAGTACTTCTACCGGTTCATGGTCGGTCCCGAGGTCAGCCCGGTCGGTCGGACCCGGACCGCCCCGGCCGCGGGCGCCGCCGTCGACTCCGTCCGCTTCGCCTTCACGAGCTGCGCCCACTACGAGCACGGTTACTTCATGCCGTACCGCCACATCGCCGAGCAGCGCTACGACGTCGTCTTCAACCTCGGCGACTACATCTACGAGATGGAGCCGGGCGGCTACAGCGTCTACGACGACGACGCCCCCCGGCGCTTCTCCGGCGGGCAACTGCTCGACCTCTCCCTGTTCCGCAACCGCCACGCCCTCTACAAGACCGACGTCGACCTCCAGGCCGCCCATGCGTCGGCGCCGTGGGTCGTGACGTGGGACGACCATGAGACCGAGAACGACTACGCCGGCCTCGTCCGGGAGGACCCGCGCGACCAGACCGGCTTCCCGGATCTCGTCGCGGCCGCCTACCAGGCCTACTACGAGCACATGCCGCTGCGGGCCAGCAGCATGCCGCAGGGCCCGAACATGCAGCTCTACCGGCGGATCCAGTGGGGCAACCTGGCCGAGTTCCAGGTCCTCGACGGCCGGCAGTACCGCAGCGACCAGCCCTGCGGCGAGGGCACCTACGTCCGCTGCCCGGCCAGCTACGACCCCAGCACGACCATGCTCGGGCCGGACCAGGAGCGCTGGCTGCTCGGCAACCTGGAGAACAGCACCTCGACCTGGAACGTCCTCGCCCAGCAGACCCAGATGGTGAACCTGGAGCAGGGCGGCGGCGAGGAGGACGAGTTCTACAACGACAGCTGGCCCGGCTACCCCGAGGCCCGCAACCGCATCCTCAGCCACGTCATGAGCCGAGGCATCGAGAATCTCACCGTCCTGACCGGCGACATCCACTGCCACTGGGCGAACAACCTGCTCGCGGATTGGCAGGACGCCAGCTCCCAGGTGCTCGGGACCGAGTTCATCTGCAGCTCGGTCACGGCCGGTGGTTCCGAGGACGTCTCGGACTTCTTCCGGGAGTACATCACCGACGAGAACCCCGGCATCCGCTGGTTCGACGGTCGCCACGGCGGCTACACCAGCGTCGAGGCCACGCCGGAGCGCTGGACCGCCGACTACTGGCAGGTCGACGACATGCGCGACGAGAACACGCCGATCAGCGTCATCAACACCCTCGTCACCGAGGCGGGCAACCCCGGCATCGTCCAGGGCTGACCGGCCGCGCGGGAGGACTCCCGCCGCGGCATGGCACCCGGAGCCGAACGGCTCCGGGTGCCATGCCCGATCTCCTTCGGCTGCGGAACATCTCGTGCGGTCCCCGACACAGCCCGCGTGCCCGGCCGGCCCCACCCGGGTCCGCCGGAATCACCGCGCACCGGCCGAACGGGAGTTCACCATGTCTACCTCAGCCATCACCGTCGAGACCATCGACCGTGGACCCAAGGCGGTTTCCCGTCGCGTCGTGGTCGACCTGCCAGCCGAAGCGATCTTCGCCCGGCTGGTCGACCCACGTCGCCACCACGAACTGGACGGCTCCGGTACCGTCAGGGATGGCGTCTCCGGACCCGCCCCCCTCAAGGCCGGCGATACCTTCACGGTCTCGATGAAGATGTTCGGGCTCCCCTACAGGATCAAGAGCAAGGTGACGCGGTTCACCGAGAACCGTGAGATCGAGTGGCGGCACCCGGCTGGTCACACCTGGCGCTGGGAACTCGAAGCGCTGTCCCCGGATCGGACCCGGGTCACCGAGACATGGGACTACACCGACTCCCTCGCGACCCCGTTCTACAGACTGATCGGCCTGCCGAAGAGCAACGCGGCCGGGATCGAGGCGACCCTGCGCGGTCTCCCGAGGACCATCGGCAACGGCTGACACCGCGCGTACGGACCGGATGGCCGGCTGAGCGGGTCCGCCCTCAGACGAGCGAACCGCTGACCGACGGGAACCGGTCGGGTGCCCGCTGGACAGTCAATCAGCGCGGCCAGCGCCCGAAAGAGCCCGGTCGTGGTGGCGGCCCCGCGGCCGGTGAGAACACTGCCCCGACGACCAGGTGACGCTCGCGCCGGTCAACCCGGTCCGTGCGACCGACGGTCCCCGGCCAGGCGGCGGAACCGGGTCCGCTGGCCAAGGTCGCAGCCGGACACCGACGGCTCCAGCGGGGCGATGGTGCCCCGCCGGATGACGAGCGGCGTGACGATGGCCAGGGCGGCGCTATGGCGCTGGCGTACCCGCCTCGGGGGTGGCCGGCGTCGGGAACGCGCCGACCTGGATCAGGACGCTGAGCAGGTCCTCGACGTGGTAGGTCTCCACGATGCGGTCACTCTCGACCCGGTGGATGTCGATGGTCTGGAACTCGACCGCTCGGCCGGTCGCCGGGATCCCGTAGAAATCGCCCTCGTGCGTTCCGGTCGCGATCGAACGCACCGCGACCTGGCCACCCTCGACGATGAAGTCCTGGATCTCGAAGCGGATGTCCGGGAATCCGGTGAGGGTGGTGAGGATCGTCTGCTTGAAGTTCTCGACGTCCGTGCCCGGCCCGGGAGGCGGTGGAAAATCGACCCAGTCCGGGGCGAGCACATCATCCAGGGCATCGACATCCCCGGTGTTGAAGGCGTCGTAGAAGCCCTGGACCGTCGCCTCGACCTCCCGTGGTTCGGGGGTCCCAGCCTGGGCCACCGCGACTGAAGCCTGGCCGGCGACGGCCTTCCCGGCGAGCACGGTGGCGACCAGCACCGGGACGTGACGCAGAACGAGGGATCTCCGCGTTCGACCGAGGGTCGCGTCGATGACCGGGGATCTCGTGCCTGGGCGTTCCATCGGTTCCTCCCGAGCTGCGGTGGGGCTGGGTATCATCGGTCCTGGTCGAGAACGTAGACTTGGACCAATATGATGAGCGCCGGTCAGAACCGCAAGGAGGCAGTCTATGGTGCCCAGGTTACCCGGAGGGAACCTCCCCCAGGCGGACTGGGTCGCGCTGAGCGCCTACGTCGAAGAACGGTCGGAGTGGGGTCTGCACCCCGAGCGCTGCCCCGTGCGGAATGTCCTCAGCCACCTCGGGGACAAGTGGACGACCCTGATCCTGATCGCGCTCGCCGCCGAGCCGCGCCGTTTCAGCGCGCTCCAGCGGGCCGTGCCGGACATCTCCAAGCGGATGCTGACCCAGACCCTGCGCGATCTCGAGCGCGACGGCCTGCTGTCGCGACACGTCTTTCCCACCAAACCCCCCAGCGTCGAATACCGTTTGACGACGCTCGGCCAGACACTCCTCGATCCCATCGCGTCGCTCGTCGCCTGGGCAGAGCGGACGCACAACGAGATCACGGAGGCACGGGCCCGGTTCGACGCCGCCCAGCCCTGACCCTCCGGCGCAGTCGTGCGGACCCGCGTCGATCAATGACGTGAGGCGATGGGGTGGATAGGGTCCACTCGACCACACCGTCTCCGAGCCTCCTCGTTGCTGCGCCGGCGGCGCCGTCGCGAGCGAGGCGGGCTCCAAGGTCGCCCCCACGGCGCGGCGCTGCCTGACCCGGACTCATTTCCGCTCGACGCGCCGGTGATCGCCGAGCCGGTCAGAGGATCTGTGGGCCCCCGACGGGAGCGCCTCCGGTCGACAAGCGGGCTGGCGGGCTGGCGGCCGCCGAGTGAAGAGACCCGTCCAGCACCGTCTCCGGCGGGTGGGTCACCGCTCCGTCGTTCCACGTCTCGATCGGGTCCGAGAACTTATCGGCGCGGATCATCGGCGTCGCGACCAGTCGGCAACGGCAGCGCGAGACGAAGGCGTCCGACGGGCCATGACCGGTGATCGCTCCCATCGGGTCCGGATCGGGGGCGATGCGTCGGCGACATCCCTACCCGACGGTCGCGCGCAGCGATCGCAGCGCGTCGGAGTGGAGTTCCCGGAGGGGTCGGCTCTCGGATGGCTGCGTCCACCGGTGGACCGCCGTCTGATGCACGAGCATCCCGGCGCCCGCCGTGAGGCGCGCGGCTTCGGGGTCCAGGCCTCGCGCCTGGAGCGCGTCCGCGATGGCGTCGGTGAGCGCGGCCCGCTTGGTCAGTTCGCGCTCAAGGAGCTCGGGGTTGGCGACGATGATCTCGTGGCGGCGGACCACCGCGGCGTGGCGTCGCTCGAACATCGTGTCGGCCGCGATCGTGAGGGCGCCCACGACCGCGTCGAGCGGCGGCACGCTCTGCGGGGCGGCGGTGATCTCGTGGACGACCGCCCGCTGGAACTCCGGGCTCAGGCTGAAGAGCACCTCCCGCTTGTCGGAGAAGTGGTTGAAGAACGTTCGCTGGCTGAGCCCTGCGCGCTGGGCGATCTCGGCGATCGTCGTCCGCTCGAACCCCTGTTCGCTGAAGAGCTCCAGGGCAGCAGCCTGCAGGCGCTCGAACCCGTCCGGTTCCCATCGTGGCATGCCGTGGAGTGTACTGACTACACATCGTGCAGTCAACCGTGCTACAGTGACTGCATCGACTGCATTCACCATCGTCGGCTCACCGCGTCGGCGCCACCGAAAGGGAGACCATACATGCGCGTATTCATCACCGGTGCCTCCGGGCACATCGCTTCCGCCGTCATCCCGGAACTGCTGGCCGCCGGCCACGAGGTGACCGGGTTGGCCCGCTCGGATCGCGCGGCGGCCACCGTCCGGTCGCTTGGCGCCGATGTCCGACGGGGCGACCTGGATGACCTCGATGGGCTGAGCGCGGCGGTCCGCGAGGCCGACGGCGTCATCCACCTCGCGTTCAAGCACGAGGAACAACACGCGGGCGACCTGGCCGGCGCGGTCGCCGCGGACCTGCGGGCGGTCGAGACGATGGGCGTCGCCCTCCGGGGGTCAGACAAGCCGTTCGTCGGGACGAGCGCGACCGGCGCGCTGGCCCTCGCCGGTCTTGAGGGACTGCTCACGGAGCACGATGTCCGGACCGCCGGTCCACGCATCGACGCCGAGAACGCGGTCATCGCCCTGGCCGGGCAGGGCGTGCGGACCTCGGTCGTCCGGCTGCCGCCGACGGTGCACAGCCTCGGCCGATACGGCTTCGGCTCGAGCCTGATCGCGATCGCCCGAGCGACGGGGGTCTCCGGCTACGTGGGCGACGGGAGCAACCGGTGGCCGTCCGTCGACACGCGCGACGTCGGCCGTCTCTATCGCCTGGCGCTCGAATCGGCGCCCGCCGGGTCCCGACTGCACGCCGTCGCCGAGGAGGGGATCGCCCTCCGCGATATCGCCACGGTGATCGGCCGCCGTCTCGGCGTCCCCGTCGCGCCGGTCGCCGCCGAGGAGGCCGAACGGCACTTCGGCTTCCTGAGCATGTTCATCGGGCTGGACAGTCCCACTGCGAGCCAGATCACCCGCGACACCCTTGGCTGGACGCCGGCCCGACCCGGCCTCATCCCGGATCTCGACGACGAGCACACCTTCGCGGTGGCGGTCGACATGACGACCGCCGCGTAGGGCGGACCGCGACGAGGCCAGGGTTCCGACCCTGACCCTCGCGCGGGACAGAAAGACAGGACCGTGTTCGGAACCCGCCATCCTGCCCTGGAGACACCGCTCGAAGGGTTGCTCGCGACGCCACCCGCGAAGCTACCCTTCCTGGCCAACGCGCAGGTCAGGTCGTTCATCCTCGAGCGCCCCGAGGGCAACGTAATCGTCTACAACTCCCCCGGTCTGAGCGAGGCCGCGGACGAGATTCGCGCCCTTGGCGACGCGACCCATCTCCTGATCAACCACGGCCACGAGGCGATGTACGGCCGCCCGCGGCTGGACGTGCCGGTCTACGTCCATGAGCACGACCGGGCGGAGACCGCCACAAGCCTTCCGGTCGCCGGCACTTTCACCCAGCGGCAGATGATCGACGACGACCTCGAAGTCATCCCCACCCCCGGTCACACCCCTGGCACGACCTCGTACCTCTGGGACAGCGGCAGGCACCGCTTCCTGTTCACCGGCGACTCGCTCTGGGTCGAGTACGGCGAATGGAAGGCCGTCGTGCTGGGCGGCAGTGACCGGTCTGCGTCGCTCGACAGCCTCCGGCTCATCGGCGACCTCGACTTCGACGTGCTGGTCCCGTGGGCGGCGATGGCGGGCGA
>CADCWK010000158.1 GCA_902806375.1 uncultured Thermomicrobiales bacterium | reverse complement strand
GTACACCGTCGCCACGCGTGCCGCTCGATGTCCAGGTGCCGATCTTCGGTGAATGCCTTGCGACGCCACGGGACTTCGAGGACGCGATGGCCCTCCTGCGGGCGCAACTCTATGACCCGTCCGTCGTCATGCCGCAGAGTTGGGCGACCGAGGTCCGGGTCAGCCCAACTGGTCCCGTCCAGTCCTATGAGTTGCCGGACGGTCCCGCTCCGACCCCGGAGCACATCGCCGAGGTCACCGATCTGTTCGGTCGGTACCTGATGTGTCTGACATCGTCTCAGTTCGTTGGGTATCTAACCGATGACTTCCTGATCCGGATCGGGCTCTATGGTAAAGACAGCGGCTTCCTGATCTCGGACCTGTGGGAGGAGGCCAACTCGCCGGAACCAGAGCTCGAGCCGAGTTTCCCAGAACCGATCACTGATGCCAACGGGAGCGCCATCGAGGCGTCCCTACCGCCGCAGGAGTATGACCAGTCCGATGTATATGGGACGTCGGTCCGCCAGCAACTCTACGGGTTTCGGATGATCGACGACGCGCATCTCGGCGCCTTCGTCGAGATAAATGGCTACTATGGCGGTCCGAACTTCGAGCTGATCGAGCCGACCTTCGAGGAGTCCGGCTTCGTCGTCTTCGAGCAGCAGCCGGATGGCAGTTGGCTGGTCGACGAGCTCGTGAACCCGTACGAGATCGTCGAGCGGCGCCTTGCCTCGGCGGCAGAGGCGACGCCAGTCGCCTGACCGATCGAGCCCTGCCGGTCATCCCCGGAGCAATGGGAGGAGGTCCTGACCGGCGCGGTCGATCTGTCCGTCCCAGTCGGCGTGATCGGTGCCGGGCAGGAGGACCAGGTGGTCGATCCCCGCGTCGAACAGGCGGCGGGCGGCCTCGGCGCATTCCGCCGGCGTCCCGGCGACGCTCACCCGGTCGATCCAGTCGGCGGGCACACGGCGGGCGAAGTCCGCGTCATCGGCGGCGTTCGCCCGGAGGGCGTCGAGTTCGGGCAACACGCCGAGCGGCTCGAGCAGCGTTCGCGTCGCCGGGTTCCCGATGTTGGCCGCTACGGTCGGCCGGAGCCGTTCCCGAGCTGCGTCGCCGTCGTCGTCCACCTGGAACCAGGTGTAGCCGATGACCGGGTGATGGCCGTCGCGGCCGGCCCGCTCGCGCCCGGCGGCGATCTGCTCGCGCGCCATCCGGATGTAGTCGACCGAGAGGGGTTCCGAGAGGATCGTGCCGTCGGCGACCCGGCCGGTCAGTTCCAGGGACTTCGGTCCCTGCACTCCGGCGTAGACCAGGGGGACCGTTGCTGGCGGGGCGTCGAGACGGACGCCGTCCAGACGGACCGTGCGACCCTCGATGGTGACCTTCTCCCCGGACAGCAGCGCCCGGACGGCAGTCAGGGTCTCCTCCAGGGCCGCCAGGGCCGAAGGCGGCGCGGCGCCGATCTGCCGCATCCAGTCCGGGACGCCGTGGCCGATGCCGGGCAGGAACCGGCCGGGGAAGAGCCGGGCCAGCGTCGCGAACTCCATCGCGGCGATGGCGGGGTTGCGGGAGACGGCGGGCATGATGCCCAGCCCCACCGTGATCCGCTCCGACGCCGCCAGTGCGACCGCCGACGTGGCGATGCCGCCCGTCCAGAAGCAGTCCTCGAACAGCCACAGGCTGTCGAAGCCCGCCCGTTCCGCCCGCCGCGCTGCGTCGCCGAGCCCCTCCAGCGGGAACTCGGGCCGGTACACCACACCCACGGACCGCTCGACCATGTTGCTCTTCTCCCCGATGCGTCAGGACGGATGGCGACCGGACGACTGACCTGCCAGGTCGTCCAGTGTCACAGATCCGGGGCGCCACCGATACTTCCAACGGTGAGGCGACGGGACGACCGGGCGGGGCCACGACGGACCGGTCTGTACGTCGTGCGCGCCGGATGGGATGGGGCAGGACAGGATGATGCGAGGCGGTGGGCTGGGCCGGTCCGGCGGTGGGGGCGGCTCCGGCCGGATGATGGGTGGCGACCGGCCGTTGCCCGAGGGCGCCGGTCGCCGGGTCGACCGCCAGACGGCGCGCCGGGTGATCGGCTTCTTCGGCCCCTACCGACGGCAGCTCCTGGTCGCCCTCGGCACTATCCTCGTCGGCAGCGTCATCGGCCTCGCCAACCCGCTCCTGATCAAGCTGATCTTCGACGACGCCATCGGCGGTGGCAACCTCGACCGGCTGTCGCTCTACGTCGGCCTGATGATCGTCATCCCGATCGTCGCCGGGCTGATCGGCGTCTGGCAGTCCTGGCTCGTCACCGTCGTCGGCCAGTCCGTCATGCAGGACCTGCGCAACGCCCTGTACCGCCACCTCCAGCGCCAGCCGCTCGCCTTCTTCACCAACACCCGCACCGGCGAGATCCAGTCGCGCCTCTCCAACGACGTCAACGGCATCCAGCAGGTGGTGACGGACACCGGCGCCGGGATCGTTGCCAACGTGATCACGATCGTGACGACCTTCGTCGCGATGTGGATCCTCGACTGGCGGCTGGCCCTGATCTCGCTGGCCTCGCTGCCCGTCTTCCTCTACCTGACCTACCGCGTCGGCCTCACCCGGCGCCGGCTGGCCGGGGAGACCCAGCGCTCGATGGCCGAGGTCTCGGTCCTCACCGAGGAGACCCTGTCCGTCAGCGGCGTGCTGCTGACCAAGGTCTTCGGGCGCCAGGACGAGATGGGACGACGGTTCGAGGCGGAGAGCAGCCGGCTGTCATCGCTGCAGGTCCGGCAGCAGATGGTCGGTCGCTGGTTCCGGATGGTGATCGGCGTCTTCTTCTCGGTCACCCCGGCGATCGTCTACTGGTTCGCCGGCCGCGACATCATCCTGTCGGGCGGCGATCCGGGCGCGCCGACGCTCGGCGACATCGTCGCGTTCACGACGCTCCAGTCACGTCTGTTCGGGCCGGTCGGCGCGATGCTCGGCGTCCAGATCGAGGTCCAGGGTGCGATGGCGCTGTTCGACCGGATCTTCGACTACCTCGACCTGCCCGTCACCATCGCCGACCGGCCCGGCGCCGTCGCCCTCGACCCGAAGACCGCGCAGGGCCGGGTCGCCTTCCGTGACGTCTGGTTCCGGTACGAGACACCGCCGGCCGGGCGGAAGGCCGACCCGATGGGCAAGCGGGGGGATGACCCACCCGCCGACGGGGTCGGCACGACGCCTCCCGACGTGTCCGCGGAGCCTCGGGAGCCGATCTGGGCGCTGCGCGGCGTCAGCTTCGAGGCCGAGCCGGGACAGCTCGTCGCGCTGGTCGGGCCGAGCGGCGCCGGCAAGACGACGGTCGCCACCCTGATCCCGCGGCTCTATGACACCACCGAGGGGTCGGTCGAGATCGATGGCCACGACGTGCGCGACCTGACCCTTGTCAGCATCGGCCAGACCCTCGGCATGGTGACCCAGGAGACGTACCTGTTCCACGCCTCGGTGATCGACAACATCCGCTACGGCCGCCCCGACGCGACGCTGGAGCAGGTCATGGCCGCTGGCCGCGCCGCCGCGATCCACGACCGGATCATGGACCTCCCCGATGGCTACGAGACGATCGTCGGGGAGCGGGGCTACAAGCTCTCTGGCGGCGAGAAGCAGCGGATCGCGATCGCGCGCGTCGTGCTGAAGGACCCGCGTGTCCTGATCCTCGACGAGGCCACCAGTAGTCTCGATTCGGCCAGCGAGCGCCATGTCCAGGACGCCCTCGACCGCCTGATGGGGGGCCGGACGACGATCGCGATCGCCCACCGCCTCAGCACCATCCTCGCGGCCGACCAGATCCTGGTCCTCGACCGGGGCCGCATCGTGGAGCGCGGCACGCACGCCGATCTGCTCCGCGAGGGCGGGCTCTACAGCACCCTCTACCACCAGCAGTTCGCCGACCAGACGCGTCGCCGGCAGGCCGCCCCGGCCGCCGCCGAATAGTCTTCGGACGGGTGCTGCGGGAAAGACCTCGTCCGGGGGCGGCGATCTGCCGGTCGTGCCCGCGACCGGTCTCCCATCAGCGACCATCGTCGCGCCATACCTTGGGGGTGGCGTGGTGGACGGTTCGGTCCCTCGCTGGCCGGCGCGGTACTCTTGTGTCCCGTACGGCCGACGACCCGGCCAGCGCCGGGTGGGGTCCGACTGTGCCCCTCCACCCGGCGCCGCGATCGGCTGACGACCCAGGAGTCTCGTATGTCCGCCCTAGCCCCCCGCCAGCGTGCCGACCGGCCAATCGGCGGCGTCGATCTCGACGCCATCCGCGGCCGGATCCGCGACATCCCCGACTTCCCCCAGCCGGGCATCCTGTTCCGGGACATTACCCCGCTGCTGGCCGACGGCCCACTGTTCCATCAGCTCATCGACGCCCTGCAGCGCCACTACCAGGGGCAGATCGACGCCGTCGTCGCGATCGAGAGCCGTGGGTTCATCTTCGGTGCCCCGCTGGCCTACGCGCTCGGTGTCGGCTGCGTCCCCGTCCGCAAGGCCGGGAAACTGCCGTTCCGGACGCTCGCCGCCTCCTACGTGCTGGAGTACGGCGAGGCGACGCTGGAGATCCACGTCGACGCCATCGGCCCCGGCCAGCGCGTCCTGCTCGTCGACGACCTGCTCGCGACCGGTGGGACCGTCCGGGCCGCCGCGGACCTGATCGAGCAACTCGGCGCCGAGATCGGGGGTGTCTTCGTGCTGGCGGAGTTGCTGGCGCTGGGCGGGCGCGAACACCTGGGGAAGTACGACGTCCGCAGCCTGATCCAGTACTGATCCACCGGGCGACGATGACGCTCAGGCAGTTACCTGAATAACAATGGGACCAGCAGCTGGCGTCTCTCCCGCATGAGCGTCCTGGTTTCGACGCTGACCATTCCCATCGAAGGATCCGGTCACTCCTCACTCCTGACCTTTGTTCGTAACATATCCGACGCATAGCACACAGAACGAGGACCGACACGTTTGTCGGTCCTCGTTTCTAATGATTCGATTGAAACGCAAGCGTCGTCGTTGAGCGGCGGCCTACTTCAGCTTGAAGAGGGCGCGCTCGGAGATGACGGTGACGCCTGAGCCGGGGATGGTGGCGGAAATCGTCACCGAGTAGCAGGTGCCGGGTTTCTTTGGGGTCTGCCAGTTGTAGATGAACTGCCCGCTGGTCACGTCGTACCGGAGCGACGTCCCTCCGGTCGCGTTTTCCGAGAGCGGGAGGGGGTCCTCGATGGAAGCACCCGAGCCGCAGTTGATCGCCTGGATCTGGACCGTCACCACACGCAGGTCTGTGATCTCGGTCGTGCCCTGGAAGACCTCGAACTTGATCGGGACGGTACTTCCGCCCTTGGTGGTGTTGAACACACCGGTGCCGAGGTCGATGGGCTGATACGGGCCCCGGATCGAGAGCTCTTCCAACGTGATCGTTAGGCTGGCCCCGATGAACGTGAGGGTGTAGTTGGCGCCGAGCGCCAGCGTGCCCTGGGTGATGTCATAGGAGCGGACGGTGGTACCCGCTGTACGGCTGAGGGTGCCAGTGAAGGCATCGGTGCCGACCAGGGAGCCGCTGGTAATCGTGTAGGTCAGGGCCGGGTCGGCCGTGCCGAAGACCTTGGTCTGAGCGTCGGCGGTGATGATGATCGGCCGGGCCGTGATCGTCAGGTTGGCCCCGACGAACTCCAGCGTGTAGTTGGCACTGAGGGCAAGGCTGCCCTTGCCGATCGCGTATGTGCCGACGTTCTCACCGGCCGCACGAGTCGCGGAGCCAGTGAAGCCGTCCGTGCCCACCAGGGAGCCACTAGTGATTTGGTAGGTCAGGGTTGGGTCAGTCGCCGTGCCATAGACCTTGGTCTGGGCGTCGGCGGAGACTGTGATCGAACGCGTGGCGATCGTGAAGGTCCGCGAGACGTCCTCTCCCACGGTGTAGTTGACATTGCCAGCTTGGGAGGCGGTCACCATGCAACTACCTGCGGCGTCGATGGTGACCGTGCTGCCGCTGACGGAGCAGTTCCCCGTCGCGACGAAGCCCACCAGGAGGCCGGAGGAGGCGGTCGCCGATACGGTGAAGTCCGGGTCGCCGAAGGTCTTGCCGCCCAGCGCCGTGAAGTCGATCGTCTGACCGGCCTGGGTGATGGTAAGGTTGGCACCGACGAACGTCAGGGTGTAGTTGCCGTTGAGGGCGAGGGTACCCTGGGAGATGGCGTAGGTACCGACATCGCTGCCCGTCACTCGGATCAGGGCACCCGTGAAGGCATCCGTACCGACCAGCGAGCCGGTGGTGGTCTGGTGCGTCAGCTCTGGGTCGGCCGTGCCGTAGACCTTGGTCTGGGCGTCGGCGGTGATGGTGATCGGCCGTGCCGTGATCGTCAGGTTGGCCCCGACGAACGTCAGGGTGTAGTTGTCATTGAGAGCCAAGGTGCCCAGGGAAATGGCGTAGGTGCCGACATCGCTGCCCGTCGACCTGGTCAGGGAGCCAGTGAAGGCGTCCTTGCCGACCAGTTCGCCGCTGGTGACCTGGCGAGTCAGGGCCGGATCGTCGTCACCGTAGAGCTTGGTCTGGGCATCGGCCGTGACGGTGATCGGCCGGGCGGTGACGGTGAAGGTCGCTCCGGTGAAGGTGAGCGTGTAGTTGGTGTTCGTCAGCACGAGGTCGCCTTGGCTGATCACGTAGCTGCCGACGTCCTCACCGGACTCCCGGGCGAGGGAACCAGTGAACTCTGCGCCGCTGACTCCCGAGCCGAAGACGAAGGTCAGGACCGGATCGGCCCCGCCGTAGACCTTGCCCTGCTCATTGGCGGTGACGATCAGGGGGGCTGGGGTGATGGTGAGGTTGGCCCCGACGAACGTCAGGGTGTAGTTGCCGTTGAGGGCAAGGGTGCCACGGAGGACCGGATAGGTGCCGACGTCTTCGCCCTCACCGCGGCCCAGGTCGCCATCCAGGGCATCGGTGCCGACCAGTGAGCCGCCGGTGATCGTGTAGGTCAGGGCCGGATCGCTGTCACCAAAAACCTTGGTCTGGGTGTCGGCCGTGACGGTGATCGGCCGGGCCGTGATGGTCAGGTCGGCACTGACGAACGTCAGGGTGTAGTTGTCATTGAGGGCGAGGGTGCCCAGGGAGATGGCGTAGGCACCGACGTTCTCGCCCGGAGCCCGGGTAAGGGAACCGGTGAAGACGTCGCCATCGACCACGGTTCCACTGACCGTGTAGGTCAACGTCGGATCTTCGTCGCCGTAGACCTTGGACGTTGGGCTGACCGAGACCGTGACCGGAGCCTGGCCGATGGAAAAGGTCCGGGAGACGCTGTCTGCGGCGGCGTAGTTCGCGGCACCGGGCTGGGACGCCGTAACCGTGCAGCTCCCCGCGGCATCGATGGTGACCGTGCTGCCACTGACGGTGCAGTTCCCCAGCGCCTTGAAGTTCACCACAAGCGGTGAGGTCGTGGTTGCTGACACATCGAATGGGGCCGAACCAAACGTCTTGTCGGTAAGCTCCGCGAAGGTGATGGTCTGGCCGGCCTTAGCGATCCCGAATGAGCGCACCACGCTGTCCGCGGCGCTGTAGTTGGTGTTGCCGGCCTGGGAGGCGGTCACGGTGCAGTCGCCCGCGCCGGTGATGGTGACCGTGTTGCCGTCGAGGGTGCAGTTCCCCGTCGCGGTGAAACTCACTGTGAGCGGCGAGGTCGTGGTCGCCGAGACGGTGAACGGGGCATCGCCGAAGGTCTTGGGGGCGAGCGTGCCGAAGGTGATGGTCTGGCTAGCCCGGGCGATGGTGAGCGTGCCGCGGACCGCCGTCGCCGTGTAGTTCGCGTTGATGAGGGTGGCCTCGACGGCGTAGGTGCCTGCCGCGGAGGGGGCAATCGCCAAGGAGTCGTAGGTCACCACGACGCCGGGCAAACTGGCTGGGGTCGTCGTCACCGTCGCCGCCCGGGGAGTGCCGTCGTAGGTGTACGAGAGGTCGCTCAGTGACAGGGTCGCGGTCGCCTTAGCGATCGTGAAGGTCCGTGAGACAGCCACCGCGGCAGTGTAGTTGGCGTTGCCGGCCTGCGAGGCAGTCACGGTGCAGCTTCCCGCGCCGGTGAAGCGGACGTTGCCCCCGACGATCGTGCAGTCGCCCGACGCCGCATAGCTCACCGCGAGACCGGAACTGGCCGTCGCACCCAGGGCGACATCCGCGCCGCCGAAGGTCTGGGTCGTGATCGCCGGGAAGGTGATCGTCTGGATGGCTCTGGCGATCGTGAAGGTGCGATCGACGCTGGGGGCGGCGTTGAAGTTGGCGTTACCAGCCTGGGAGGCCGTCACCGTGCAGCTGCCCGCGCCGGTGATGGTGACCGTGTTGCCGCTGACCGTGCAGGTGCCGGTTGCCGCGAAACTGACCGAGAGGCCGGATGACGCGGTCGCGGAGACGGTGAAGGCTGCATCACCGAAGGTTTTGTCGGTAAGCGCCCCAAACGTGATCGTCTGGTTGACCTGGGAAGCCACATAGGTCGCGGTCCGGCTTTCGCTCGTACCCGAGCCGTTTTGGCATTGCACGTTGGTGCCGCCGGGCAACCAGCTTGCGGTGTATCCGTTCACGTCTGTAGCGGTCAGGAGGACCGATTCATTTGGACCGGATGTAATCGTGGGCCCGGAAGCGGATCCAGCCGGCGCAGACCCGGTACTCTCCACCTTGCCTTCGCAGTTGGACTTGGAGAAGACAGTCCAAGCGATGACGGCCGAGGGCACGCCGCTGACTCTGATGATGAAGTTGCCGTCCGTGAACGCGGTCGTGGCTGCAGAGCACTCGCCAGTCGCGACGACCGTGTAGTTCCTCACGAACCAGTCGGCCAGATTGAACTGGTAGAAGAGGGTGCCGCTCGCGTCGGCGGTCACCGTGGCGGCATGACTCCACGGGCCCATCTCGGCATCGGCCACGCCGTCATCATCGACAAAGATCTCGACCTTCTGACCCCCGACCCAACCGGCCCCGGTCAGGGTGACGAGGGCGCCCGGCGGGTAGTCAGCCAGGTCGCTGGCGATCCAGGGGGCGGCGCCTTCTGCTACGGCGCAGGAGACAGGGGCGCTCGCGACGACCTGCTCCTCGGCGGCAACCTCGACGTCGACAGACGCGGTCTCGTCGGTGATTGACTCGGTCACATCGCCGTTCGGCGTCACGTCGCAGGCGTCCGCGGTGCCGTCGGTGTCGCTATCGGTGCGGTCGTCGCCCGCCGGGCAGGCGTCGGCGGCGTTGTCGACGCCGTCGCCGTCGGTGTCGCCGTTGGGGGTGGGGTCGCTCAGGTTGTCGACGCCGTCGCCATCGGTGTCGCCGTTGGGGGTGGGGTCGCAGCCATCGGGGGCACCGTCGCCATCCGAATCGATGAAGTCATTGCCGCCGGCGCAGACGTCGAAGGCATCCTCGACGCCGTCACCATCAGTGTCTACGGGGACTACGGGGACTACGGGGACTACGGGGACCTCGTCCGCAAGGGAAGGCTCGACGATAGGAGCCGGTTCCTGGGAGACCGTCACCGTCTCTTCGGTCGATGCCGATGGCTCCACCACCGGGTCCGCGTCCTGGGCAAAGGCGGCCTGGGAGGCGAATGGGGTCATCAGTGACGTGATGAGGAGTATGACCGTCAGCAGGCATAAGAACCGCGAGCCAGCTCGCTGAGCCCGGAGACCGCGCGGTCGCCTGGGGCCGCTGGTTCCCTTCGCATCCGGGGATGCGCCACCAAGACTTCCACCGATATCGTGCATGGACCGATTCCCCCGACGAGTGCGCTCCAACGCAGGCACTCGATGACTCGCGCATGGACGCCCACGGGGGCATGCTCAAAGCAGGCGCGATTCTTTTCTGATCGAGGGAAGACTAGTACTAATGGGTGGGCGTTCCATCACCCGAACGGGTGAGTTCTGGGCCATGGGTCAGGGGCCACTCACGACGACGCCGTTGACTCCAGTTCTTCCATGACCCCGAGAAGCTCGAGGACAGACGCATGGGGAATTGTGCGGCGTTTGCCCGCGACGCTGACCAGCGCCTCATCCCTGTCCTCAGGGTAGAGGGCAATCCAGGCCGAGGAGTAGTCGGCGATCACGGTCGTCACCATGCCGCAGATCACCAGGAGCGGCCGAAGCTCCTGCACCTTCTGGTCGAGTTCTACCTCGGGGACAGAGCATATGAGGAGGTCGGGACGCATGGAGCGGAACGTAGAGGACAGGACCTCGCGGTAGAGTGGCAGGTGGTGTCCAATGAGAACATCGGTGCGCGACATAGGGCCCCCAAAGGTAGTGCTGGTTGTCACTTAACCGTATGGGGGTGGTTGGCGCATCACCCGAACGGGTGACATTGTCGCCACGTCCGGTCACAGGAGATCGTCTTCACTCAGAAACTGGTGCCGCACGGCGAAGAGGACCGCCTGGAGGCGGGAGTCGACTCCGAGCTTCTTGTAGATCCGCACGATATGACTTCGGACGGTCTCCTGACTGATGAAGAGACGCTGGGCGATGCCCTGGTTGTCGAGACCGGTTGCCAGCGCCCGCAGCACGTCCTGCTCCCGCCCGCTCAATTGGCGTAGGGCCTGGCGGCCCTCGACATCGCTCTTCTCATGCCTGTTGCCTTCCAGGACGAGTTCCGCCGCCTCGCGAGGACTCATCAGCGGCTCCCCCGCGACAGCCCGGCGAATGGTTGTGACGATGTCCTGGATCGACGTTGACTTGTGTAACACACCAACCGCGCCGGCTCTCACCGCGAGTGCCCGGCTCTTCGCACCGACGTTGCCCGTGAGTGCGACTGCCACAGCGTTGGGGTGGTGCACTCGCACCTCATGGATCAGGTCCAGTCCACGTTCCCCGGCAAGGTCGAGATCCAGCAGAGCCAGGTCGATCGGCGCGGTCCTGATCACGTCCCGGGCCATGCTGAGGGTTCCAGCCTGCGCCACCACGATCAGGTCGTCGACCAGGTTGAGCATGAAGACGAGCGATTCCCGAAACGACGTATGGTCGTCGACGATCATGAGGCGGATCATGGGCACTCCTTGAGTCGGAAGCTGAAGCACGCCCCGTGTCCCGGCTCCGACTCGATGACCAACTGGGTACCGTGCGCCTGCAGGATGCGCTGTGAAAGGTAGAGGCCGAGCCCCCGTCCGTCGCTCGCGGGATGGTGACCACGGCCAAACTTCTCCAGGATCAGCGCGTGATCGGCCGGATCAATCCCTGGCCCCAGGTCCTGGATGTCCACGCGGACCTCCTTGTCTTGTGGCACAGCGTCGATGGTGATCGGGGTGCCGGCTGGTGTGTGGCGGATTGCGTTGTTGAGCAGGTTTCGGATGACCTGCCCGATTCGCTCCGGGTCCGCAAGGACCGTCACGCCCGCAGGGACGGTGACCGTCAGGGGATGGCTGGTCTGCACCGTTCGCCCATAGGCGTGTGCGTCGCTGAGCAGGGAGCCAAGCGACACGGGACGGGCCCGGATCGCGAAGTCATCGCGCTCGAGATCCGCCGACGCCTGGATGTCCTGGACGAGGAGTTGGAGGATCCGTGCTTCACCCTGGATCCTGTCTGCAGCGCTCTGCTGCTCGTTCGGAGGAAGGATGCCCAGGCTGATCATCTGGGCGAGATTCGCGATGGCTGCCAGTGGTGTGCTCAACTCGTGCGCGACCATGGAGGTGAAATCGCGTTTGAGCACACTGAGTTCCTCCAGTCGTTGACGACGCTCCTTTTCGTCGGCGAGGAGGATCGCGCGCTCGAGGCTCAGGGTGCGCAGTGCGACGATGCCACCGAGGATGATGACGGTGGTTGACGCGACCCTCAGCACGGTCGTCGTCGTGAGAATCGAGCTGTACAGCGACGGCCAGAACACCGCGTGGAGATGGCCTCCTGTCAACAGGACCACCGCGACGACCAGCCAACCGTCCACCGCCCGGTTCCGGTCGTGACGGACGCTACCCCATATTGCGACGACTCCGGTGGCGAGCGGGATGAGGCTGAGGCCGACGTACCACCCTGTCAGGCCCGGAAACGTCCGGCCCGGGGAGGTGGGCAGCAGGTTCGCCAGGTCGGGGACTCGAGCAAGCAGCGGCAACTGCTCCCCCACTACTAATACCGTCAGACCGCCTGCTCCGCTGGCGAACATCAACGCGATCGCCGTCCGCGGACTAAGCGGAGGTGCGATGGTTGGAACCAGCCCAATGGCGATCAGGACCGTTGCGATGCAGCGGGCCAGGAGCGAGCCGTAGGCGAGAATATTGGAGTCGGATGACGTCTCGATCAGCGGAAGGAGATACCCGAATCCGAGCCCGCCGATGCCGAGGACCAGCAGGCCTAGTGCGACCCACCTCAGGCGGGACCGGGCGGGTTCTCCTGCGGCGAGGACCAGCACCAGAGCACCGAACAATTGACCCAGCGCAAGGTACATCTCGATTCCGGTCTTGCCGCGCGGGTTGTAGATGACGAACCGAAGGGGATCGACGAGGAGGACGAGGCCGAGCCAGGTGGTCACGATCAGGCCCGTAATGCCTGCGAGCTTCCGTCCGTCGAGAGAGCGACGAGGGCGGGGGGATGTGTTTCTCGACGTTTGCGACGCATGGGGATGCCCAACGTCCGGTCGCTCCTCAGGATCGGGAGGGCGCTGCTGGAACCGGTGAAAGGTGGGGGAGGGAGGGATCATTGGCCCGGCCACGTTCTGTCCACCTCTTCCCCGTATCCCCCCAGCCATCGGCTGATCAGGACACCCAGTAGGTCATGCAGATCCGATGGAATCCGTCTGGCGGACGAGTACCGGTTGAGCAGTCGTACTGATACGCCGCGAGTTCAATCCAGCAGGATCAAGGGACGGCCAATATAGGAGGAATCGGTGCTGGGAACGACAATTTCACCATAGCAGAGTCCATTGGCAAATCTGCGACGTTGAGCGCTCGGCAGTATGCTTTTACTCAGGGTTTCCTCCCGGAAGTCTGGCAACTATCCGCTCCCGTTTTGTCATGACCGTCGACCCCAACTGTCTCCATGCCCAGTCTACCGGCGGTCGAGTGGATCGGTGCTCGTCTCGGCTGCCCTCCGACGAATCCTTACCATCGACCGTGTCCGACGAGGTACAGCCTCAGACGCAAGATGTGGTGGCAACCGCTAGGCCCTGTCACAACCCGGTCACGGCTTCGTAACCTGCTGGCCACGTTCGACTCCTAGACTGGGACCACGGACAGCATCGACACACCCGGCGCGACATCGCACCGCCGTCGCCGGGGGGAGCAACGACAGACGATGGCAACCAATCTCGATAGCGGCCGATGCCAGCGGTGCAGTGCCAGCCTGCGGCTCGAGGATCTCTACTGCGCGAACTGCGGCGCTCCGGTCCCGGAGCCGGGCCCCAGAGCCTCGACCGCCAAGGGCGATCCGGCGGGGCTCCGTCGCGGGCGTGCCGCTTCCCCGTGGAGCGAGCCGGAGCCCTGGCGTGACGAGGGGTCCCGCGCCGACCCGACGTGGTGGGAAGAGCCGCCCTCGCAGCGAACGCCCAAGCGGTACAGCCAGGGCGGGTTCCTGCCCACGTCGACCGATCAGCCCATCACCGATACGTCGCGGCTCTGGGCGGCCGCGGCTCCGCTGGGGATCATCGCCGGGGCGGTTTTCTCCGCCGGGCTGCTGTCCTTCATCATCCCCCTGATCATCTGGCAGGTGCGGAAGGGCAGCGATGACTTCGCCTCGGGGTACGGCCGCGAGAGCTTCAACGCGATGCTGTCGCTGGTGGTCTACACCCTGGTGGCGGTGGTGATCGCCATCCCGCTGGCGGTCGTGACCCTCGGTGTCGGCCTGATCGCCCTGGTCGGCGCGGCGGGAGTCGTCGGGATCGTCTTCCTCGTCTCGCTGGTCATCGCGACGATCCGCGCGCTCAACAGCCAGCCGTTCCGCTACCCGCTGATGATCCGCTTCTTCCGCTGACCCGGATCGGGTGACCGGGACAGCACTGCCTCGCCTGTTCCGACTGGCGATTCGGACGAGACAACGAGACGGGGATGGCTCCAGAGTGAGCCATCCCCGTCTCGTCGTCCGCATGTCGATGAAGCTCAGCGGCTCTTGGTCGTGCCGCGATTGCCAGTCAGACCGCCGAGCAGACGCTTGATCCCGGCCACAAGTCGCTGGAGCATCGTCGCCTCCTGTCATGCTGGGGATCGACCGGCCCGTGCCGATCGGTCCTCATCCGGGTCAAGTGTCCCCCATCACGGTGGCGTCCGCCACCCGGCCGCGGCCCCGGGATTCGCTCCACCGGCACAGAGCGGCAGACTCGCCGGCGGTCGACCGGCCTCTGGGCTCCAGACCCGTTCACCTGCGCTGGCCAACACAGCGGATCAGGATTGCGCTCGCGTCGGGAGCGACGGCGTTCGCCAGGTCGGCGAGTCTGACCGACGCGACTGACTTTGGGCCGGCCGATCCGGCTGGCCGGTGGGGGACGGCCCCGTCCCGTCACCCCCGCTAGTGGTCGCGGACGGCCAGTTGCTCGACCATCGCCAGCAGGGCGTCACGGGCCGGGTTCGGGCCAGCCGCGGCGGCGGCGAGCAGGCAGGAGCGGGCCTCGTCGTGATAGGTCTGGACCCGGCCCTCGACCAGTGACCGCACGTCGTAGGCATCGAGCAGCTCCAGGATCCGGGTGACACCTTCCTGATCGATCGTCTGACCGCCATAGAGCGCATCGAGATGGCGGCGATCCGATCCGTCGGCCGCCGCGCGGAGGAGAAGGATCGGCAGACTCTGCTTGCGGCGCCGGATGTCGTCGGCCGCGACCTTGCCGGTCTGCTCGGAGGCGCCCCAGATGCCGAGCAGATCGTCCTGGATCTGGAAACCGATCCCCAGCGCCAGGCCGAAACGCGCGAAGGCCGCCGCCGCGCCGTCATCCAGCCCGGCGATGCGGGCGCCCGCCATGGCCGCGTACCGGACGATCGCGCTGGTCTTGCCAGAGATCATGTCGAGGTAGTCGTCGGGAGTCACGTCGTCGCGGCCCTCGAAGCCGAGATCCCGGACCTGCCCACGGACGATCTCGATCGTCATGCGGTCGTACTCGCGTGCCAGCTCCATGGTCAGCGCGACATCGACGCCGACGTCGTCCAGGCGGTAGAGCGCGAGGTGGGCGGCGGCGTGCATCGCGTCGCCGGCGTTGATGGCCTGGCCGACGCCCCAGAGCTTCCAGACCGTCGGCCGGTGCCGCCGGGTGTCGCTCTCGTCCTGGATGTCGTCGTGGATGAGGGTGAACTGGTGCAGCAGTTCGATCGCCGCCGCGACGGGGGCCGCCTGGGTCTGATCGCCGCCGGCCGCCGCGCACGAGAGCAGCGCCACCGTCGGGCGGAGCCGCTTCCCCTGACTCGTACGGGTGACGCTCGCCGGGGCGGTCCGCCCGTCGGCCCCGATCTGGCCGAGGTGATACCGCGCCATGATGGACATGAGGCTGTCTGGCGCGCCGAGGGTCGCGATCGCGGCGTCGAGGTGCGGCTGGATCAGCGCATCGACGGGAGGCATCGTCGTGACGGCCGCGGCCAGCGAGGCCGTCGCGGGGTGAGTATCCGACTGGGGAGCGGCGGTGCTGGGCATCAGGAGACTCCGGAGCGGCGCGACCGGTGGGTCCGGTCACAGGGGAGCCGCTCATGGGACAGGGACGTGGACGCTCGCGCCGACGTGTCCCCGCCGGGCCGGCCCCTCGTGGCGACAGGATACCCCGATCCCGGCCCGGGACATTCTGGGGGCCCGGCGGGTTCCGGTCACGACTCCGGATGGGAGGTAAGAGGACCAGAACCCAGCAGGGCGCGCGTCGGCGCGATGGGCAGCTGCCGGGGTGAGGCAGGCATGCCTGATGCGTGGGTGGTCGCCCTGCCGATCGCGGTGGGAGCGGTGATGGCGCGGCCGCCGGGCTGCGCATCTTCCCCCTGTAGCTGTAACTAAACCGTGACAGACCGTTCGCCGATCCGGCACATTGCCGCCCGGGCATCGCGTATACTTGTTGACATTCCAGCGTGCTGGAATCAGTCGCCGGACGGTCCGCCGCACTGACCAGGCGGTCAGGGCGAGTGAGCGGTACCGACGGCCGAAGGGGCATAGATGTTCTTCGATCCGACCTTCCTGCTCTTCATGATCCCGGGCGTGATCCTGATGCTCTGGGCGCAGCAGCGCGTGAAGAGCAACTATGGCAAGTTCAGCAAGGTCCGCAACTACCAGGGCCTGACCGGTGCGCAGGCGGCCCGCCGGATCCTCGACTCCAATGGCCTCCATGACGTCGCCATCGAGCAGACGCCGGGTGAGTTGTCCGACCACTACGACCCGCGCCACCGCGTCCTCCGCCTCTCGCCGGGCGTCTACGGTCAGCCGACCGTCGCCGCGATCGGGATCGCCGCCCACGAGGCGGGCCACGCCATCCAGCATGGCCAGCGGTACCCGGCCCTCCAGTTCCGCTCGGCCATCGTCCCGGTCGTCGGGATCGGCTCCAATCTGGGCATCTTCGTTCTCCTCGCCGGGCTCCTCCTCCAGATGACCGGTCTGGCCTGGCTCGGGGTCGCGATGTTCGGTCTCGGGACCTTCTTCGCCCTCGTCACCCTGCCGGTGGAGTTCGACGCGACCCGTCGTGCCAAGGCAGCGCTCGCGGGCGGAGGGATGGTCTCGGTCGAGGACGGCCAGGGTGTCTCCAAGGTGCTCGACTCCGCCGCCTGGACCTATATCGCCGGCTTCGCCAGTGCGCTCCTTACCCTGCTCTACTACGTCATGCTGGTCACCGGGATGCAGAACCGCGAGTAATCCCGGTTCCGCCAGCCCCCTCCCGCCCCTGCGACGACGAAGACAGCGACCGGATCATTTCGGTCGCTGTTCGCGTTTTCACCGCTGGGCGGGCGAGCCTGTCCGGGTGCGTGTCCGGGTCCTGGCACGTCGCCACGGCGGCATGAAGCGGCCGCCCGCTGGACCGTCCGCTACCCCGTGGTCTGCTCGACGCCCGCGATCGACGGTTGCAGGTGCCGCTGGTCCGGTGTCGGCTCGACGAAGTCAGTCCGGGCGAATGTGTCTCCGGGGAAGATGACGAGGACCAGCAGTGGCGCTTCGGCATCGTTGCGGAACCCGTGGACGACCCCGGCCGGGACGACGAGGGTAATCCCCGGCCCGACCGGCACGTCGTCGTCGGCGAGCGTCGCCGTCCCGGACCCCTCCAGGAAGACCAGGACCTCCTCGACGGCGTGGGTATGGCGGTAGACCCGTTGCCCGGTGCCCAGCCATTGCCGTGCGACGAACAGTCCGGTGCCGCCGGTTTCCCGCCAGGCGAGGTATTGGGTCAGCAGTCCGCTCGGGCTAGCCCGGATGGGTTCGTTCCGTGGATCGACCCGCGTCGCCCTGTCGTCGTCGTGTCGCATCGTCCCGCAACTCCCGGTCGTCGTGCGTCGGCCCCGCCTGAAGGGCCGCTGGCGGCGTCTACCGTGCGTACGTTGCGACGGCGGCGTCCACGTTCCCCACAGTTCACGGTTCGCTGAAACCCCAGGGGCTCGGTATTCGTTATGAATGGCAGAGCCGGATCGTCACGTCATGCCGCTCTGTTTCCTCGGCATCATCCCACGTCGCGATGCGTCTGATCATGGGTCCCGACCGTATACCCGATCGAGCGAGCCGCCCGGCATGACCGTGATCTCCCGACGAGAACCGGCCCGGCGACCTTTCTGACGACACATCGTTCCGCTTCGCCTCCATCCCACCAGTGCATCCAGGAGTTCTCAACCATGCACCCCGAATATCCCGTTGGAGATCCGCTCTCGCGCTGGCTCTCCCGGCCGGTCGCCCGCCGGAGTCTGCTTCGCGCCGTGCCGGGGGCCGTCGCCCTCGCCGCGCTCGGCGCCCGCCCCGTGGCGGCCCAGGACATCGTCCCGATCTCGCCCTCCGGCGAGCCCAGCGCGAGTCCGGACGAGGTATCACTCGGCGATCCTGACGCATCCGCCGCCCCTTCCGGCTCGGCGCCGGCCGAGGTCGCCCCGGACGTCGCCCCGATCGGGGTCGACTCCGACACCGACATCGGCGAGTTCACCTACTTCCCCGACTCCGGCCACAACCTCGGCGAGCCGTTCCGCTCGCTCTGGGAGCAACTCGGTGCGGAGGAGGTCCTCGGGGCGCCGCTCTCGGAGGAGCGCTTCGATGACCGGACCGGCTGGCTCCTGCAGTTCTTCCCCGGTCTCGTGCTCGGTTACGACCCGACCAGCGAGGTCCCGGTCGTCATGCCGATGCCGTTCACGGACCAGCAGCGATCTGCCTATCTACCCTCCGGCGGGGGCAACGGTGGCTCCGTCGACGTCTCCGGCCGGTTCGCCAACTTCTGGCTCGAATACGGTCAGCGGGCGTTCATCGGGGCGCCGGTAACGGGTGAGTTCACGGCCGACGATGGTTCGACCCGGCAGGTCTTCGAGTGCGCCGTCCTGCAGGAGACGACCGGCGGTGTGCGGCTCTACCCGGCCTGGCGCGAGATCGCGGAGCGGGAGAGCCTGCTCGGTGACCCGGCCTTCGCCCCGCAGCCACCGACCGGCGGCGAGCCGTTCCTGGTCGCCGCCTCGGACGGGCTGAACCTGCGTGGGTTGCCGGATAGCGGCTCCGACGTTCTCGTGCTCGTCCCGGAGAACGCCGAGTTCATCGCCGTGCCGGGCGACCACGGTGAGTGGGTGCCGGGCTACGTCGACGGCTACGCGGGCTGGCTGGCGCAGGAGTGGCTGACGGTCCCGCCCGCCCTGCCGACTCGCTCGACCTCCGACTGGAACACGCGCGTCTGGCAGGGCGCCTGCCTGGGCGAGACCAACGTCCGGGAGCGGCCGACCCGCGACGCGCGCACGGTCCGGGAACTCGACTTCGGCGATCAGGTCGAGGCGACGGCGTGGGTCAAGGGCGAGGAGGTCGACAAGGGCTCGGACATGTGGGCCCAGGTCGGCCAGAACCAGTTCATCTACAGCCGCAACGTCGGCCGCAACGCGCCGGTCGAGCCGCCGCCCCTCCCGCCCGGCGCGCCGACGTATGGCAAGTGGATCGACGTCAACCTGACCCAGCAGCTGATGGTCGCCTACGAGGGGATCACGCCGGTCCGGGTCGCCGTCACGACGTCGGGCATGGCGGGGTGGGAGACACCACCGGGCTGGTTCGCGACCAGCTGGCGCGTCGCGAACGAGACGATGACCAGCGGCGCGATCGGTGCCGAGGATTTCTTCGATCTCAAGAACGTGCTGTTCACGCAGTACTTCACCGACCTGGGCCATGCCATCCACTTCGCGTGGTGGCGGACCAAGGAGACCATCGGCCGGCCCGGCAGCCACGGGTGCCTGAACCTGCTGCTGGACGACTCCCGCTTCTTCTGGGAATGGGCGCCGATCGGCACGCCGGTGATCACGCACTACGCCTGAGGCGGGACACCCTTTGCCCGGTCGCGCCTCGCTGGGATGCGGCCTTACTAGCGTTCCGACCGCCGGTGAGTTGTCAGTGCGTGGCGCTCTCTGGCATGCTAGGGCCGTTGCGAGCGGTCGACGACCGGTCAGCGGGAGTAGGGTCATGCCCTGCGACCGTGTCGAGACTCCGGTCCGGACACCGTCCTCGAACGTCGCCGGCACCGGTCGATCTATGACCCAGGCCCCGATGTCCGCCGCCCAGGCGGACGATCACTCCGGGGACGGATCGACGAGATCGTCCAGGGCCGGCCCCACCAAGGACAGCACCCCATGCGGATTGGCCCACGGATGAGCGACACCGAGCAGCGGATCGGGCCTGTGCCCTTCTCGGCCGAGTGGATCGACGACCCGCCCCCGCCCGATCGGCCGCGCCGCGTCCGCGTCGGCATGGGATGGTTGCCCGCCAGCCTGCCAGGCTGGCTGCCTTCCGAGCGCCTGCTGAGCGCCTTCCTGGTACTGGCGATCATCCTCGCGACCGCGGCGTTCAGCTCGGGTGCTCCCGCTGGCCGTCAACTCGACGCGCCGGCGGCGGGAGCCGAGCCCGTGTCGGATGTCGCCGAGACCGGCGCCCAGCCGGCGGCGGTCGATGGTGGCGGCGTGCCGGTCGAGACCGACGCGGACGTTGCCGGCGCGACGACGGACGGCGGTGCCGCTGGAACGGTGAGCCAACCTGATCCCGCAGATGCCGGGGTCGCCGGGACCACGGGCTCGGAGGTCGCGGGGGACCAGACGACCACGACCAGCGGTGAGGTCAACGAGCTGGTCGTCACCACGGATGAAGCCGCACGCTCCGCCGCCCAGACCGGTGACTTTGCCCGCGACGCCGATGGCAATCTGCTCCCGGAGAACCGGATCGTGGCGGTCTACGGGTTCCCCACCGATGCGAACATGGGGATCCTGGGGGAGTACGGGCCGGAGGACATCCAGGGACTCTATGACGAAGTCCTGATGCCGCTGGTCGAGCAGTGGGAAGAGGCCGACCCGAGCCGTCCGGTGATCCCGGCCTTCGAGGTGATCGTCGGCGTGGCGCAGGGTGCCCCGCAGGCGGACGGAAGCTACCTCGCCCACGGGAACTACGAGGTGGTCCGGGAATACATCCAGTTCGCCGCCGAGAACGACATGATCGTGCTCATCGACACGCAGATGGGCAAGAACACGATCGAGCAGGAACTCGAGACGCTGCGTCCGCTGCTGGAATATCCCAACGTCCACCTCGCGATCGACCCCGAGTTCTCGATCGTCGATGGGGAGGAGCCCGGCGTCCAGATCGGACAGATGGACGCCAGCGACATCAATCTGGCGCAGCAGGCGATGGCCGACCTCTCGGTCGAACTCGATCTGCCGGGCAAGATCGTGATGGTCCACCAGTTCCACTACACGATGATCGAGAACAAGGAGAACCTGGAGGATGTCCCCGGCGTGGAGTTGGTCATCCACGCCGATGGGCACGGAGATCCGGCCTCCAAGCAGGTCACTTACGAGGTCATGGTCACGGAGTGGGTCGAGGAGATCCCGTTCCGCTACGGCTTCAAGATCTGGCTGAACAACGACTCCGGCTTCGGCGACGAGCCGCGCATGGAGCCAGTCGATATGATGGAGCTGGACCCGGTCCCGGACATCATCACGCACCAGTAACGGGCAGCGGCCAGTTTGACCGAGACCACGAGGAGCCTGACCGGCATTTCCGGTCGGGCTCCTCGTTTCGAGTTGGAACCAGCAAACCGATCGGGTCATCCGGGAGACGTCGCTGGTATTCCATATGCGATACTGGAGGTCCTGGCTTGGTACCTCGATGGTTCGCAGGGTTGCGAACGGGGTCCCGCACGGTGGGGTGCGCTTGACGAAAGCGTCGTCGCTGTGTATAAGCCGAACATACGAACAGGTCTCCGATGGTGGGGACCTGTTTCCGAATGGTCCGGATGGCAATGGCCGTTCGTCCCGGGCATCGCCTGGAGCGGACCACGTCGTCCGGCGACCGCTTCCAACGATGGAGAGGGCTCACCCAATGGCTCGTTTTGAGAACCCCGTATCGATCCTGCACCCCCGTGTCGCCGCCGCCCGGCGCGACTTCGTGAGCGGCCGGATCACCCGGCGCGAGATGCTGTTCCGCGCATCGATGGCCGGTGCCGGCGCCATGACGTTGGCGGCGCTCGGTGGCCTCAAGGTCGCCGCCCAGGGCACGCCCGAGGGCACCCCGGCCGCGACGGGAGAGGTCGGCTACAGCATCCAGGTCCCGACCGACCTGCGCACTGACCTTGGCGGCACATCTATCCGTGCGGTACTGGCTGATGCCGGCAATGTGGACAACGACTGGCATGACGCGGCCATCGCGAAGTTCACCGAGGCCACCGGCATCATCGTCGAGCGGGTTCCGGGTGAGCAGTCTGCGACCGACCGGCTCCAGAACTACCGCCAGCAGTTCGCCGCCCAGTCGGCCGACCTGGACGTCTATCAGATCGACGTGATCTGGCCGGGCATCATCGCCCCCTTCGCCGTCGACCTGACCGAGGCGGTCAGCGCTACGATCGGCGACTACCTCCCGGCCCTCGTCGAGAACAACACCGTGGAAGGCAGCCTCGTCGCGATCCCCTGGTATACCGATGCCGGGCTGCTCTATCACCGGACCGACCTGCTCGAGCAGTACGGCCTGACCGTGCCGACGACCTGGGATGAGCTGACCACGTCGGCCCAGACGATCCAGGACGGCCAGCTCGCCACCAACCCGAACTTCATCGGTTTCGCCTGGCAGGGCGCGGCCTACGAGGGGTTGACCTGCAACGGCCTCGAGTGGCAGGTCTCCAACGGTGGTGGCAACATCGTCGAGGCCGACGGGACGATCTCGATCAACAACGAGCAGGCGATCGCCGCCTTCGAGCGGGCCGCCGGGTGGGTGAACACGATCACCCCGCAGGGCGTCGTCAACTGGCAGGAAGTCGACACGCTCAACAACTTCGTCGCGGGCAACGTCGCGTTCGCCCGGAACTGGCCGTACATGTTCTCCGCCAGTAACGCCGCCGCCTCCACCGTGGCCGGCAACGTCGGCGTCTCGGTCCTGCCGATGGGCAGTGGCGAGGGGGCCCGCAACGCCGCGACGCTCGGTGGCTGGAACATGTTCGTCTCCACCTTCAGCACCAAGCAGGAGGCGGCGATCGAGTACACCCGCTTCATGGCCAGCGCCGGTGTCCAGCGCAGCTTCGCGATCGAGAAGTCGCACACCCCGACCCTCGTCCCCGTGTTCGACGATCCGGACGTCGCTTCGGCCCAGCCGTTCATCTCCGAGCTGCGGGATGTCTTCACCGGTGGCGCCGTCGCCCGGCCGTCGACCCCGACCGGCGAGAACTACGCCGAGGTATCCGCTGTCTACTACCAGCAACTCAACGCGGTGCTCAATGGCTCCACGACGGCTGCCGAGGCGGTCGCCAACATGGAGACCGACATCGACGGCATCATGAGCGGGCTGTAGTCCGTTCGTCGGGATGGGGCGGTAGCTAATCACCCCGTCCCCGCGACGGTGATCTGATCAGGAGAGGTCGCATTTGGGTTCGGCGGTGTGCCGGGTCTGGTTGCGGCCTCTCGTGTAGGGTCACGATCCAGATTCCTGGAGGCATCGGAGGATCTTCCCCATGACGCAACCTGTGATTCCGGTGCCACCTTCCGCGGCGGTCGTCAACCCGGTACAGCGACGGAACGAGGATGCTCCCCGCGCGAGCTGGGCAAAGGCACGTGAGCGACTGGCGTGGGCGATGGTCGCGCCAAGCATGGTCGTGGTCATCGTGGTGGCGCTGTACCCGCTGGCCCAGACGGTCTACTACTCGTTCACCGACGCGCGGCTGACCCGTGCTGACGAAGCCGTCTGGCGCGGACTGGACCAGTACCGGTTCCTCTGGGAGGACCGCAACTTCCGGGGTGCGTTCGTCAACACGGTGCAGTTCACGATCCTGTCGGTCCTGTTCGAGACGATCCTCGGGATGGCGACGGCGCTCCTGATCTTCTCGAACTTCGCTGGGCGTGGCCTCCTGCGGACAGCGATCCTCGTCCCCTGGGCGATCCCGACGGTCGTCTCGTCTCGGTTGTGGCAGTACATGTTCACCGAGCCGTACGGGGTCTTCAATGACATCACCCAGTACCGACTGCCCCAGTTGGTCGACTGGATACCGGGGATCGGGTCGTCCCTGGCCGGCATCTTCCCGGCGCCCGGCGATTCGATCCCGTTTCTGACCGACCCGACACTGTCCCTGTTCTCGATCATCGCCGTCGATGTCTGGAAGACGACACCGTTCATGGCCCTGCTGCTGCTGGCCGGTCTGCAGACCATCCCGGGGGATGTCTATGAGGCATCCAATATCGACGGGGCCACGAAGTGGCAGCAGTTCTGGCAGATCACGCTACCGCTGGTCCGGCCGGCGCTCCTCGTTGCCCTGATCTTCCGGACGATGGACAGCTTCCGCGTCTTCGACGTCGTCTACGTGATGAAGCAGGGGTCTCTCGATACGCAGACCCTCGCCATCTATGCCCAGCAGGCACTCATCAACGGTGACCGGCTCGGACGCACCTCAGCGGTCGCGGTGGTGATCTTCCTCTGCATCGCCCTGATGGTCGTCGCGTACACCCGCCTCGTCCGCGTCGAGGAGAACAGCTAAGCCATGACCACACTCAGTGCGGCGGCGGAAGAGGCACGCCGCGATGCCGTCCAGTCGTACAAGCCCAAGCGCAAGTGGACGATCGGCCGGATCCTCAACAAGACGCTGTTCTGGGCGTTGATCGTCTTCCTGTTCACTTACACCCTGTTCCCCTATGTCTGGGCGTTCCTGTCGTCGATCCGGCCCAACTCGGCCAATGGCCAGATCCCGGTCCAGTACTGGCCGGAAAACCTGACCTGGGAGCACTACCAGTACGTCTTCAGTGAGCGGAGTGGCTTCCTCCCGGCGCTGAGAAACTCGGCGATCGTCTCGTTCTCGGTCGTCATCATCTCCATCGCCTTCGGCGCCTCGGCGGCCTACGCGCTGGGCCGACTCCGGTTCCGTGGTCGCTCCTTCGTCCTGTACACGATCCTGTCGATGACGACCTTTCCGGCCATCGCGATCCTCGGGACGCTGTTCCAGGTCGTCCGTCAGGCCAACATCTACGACACCGTCTTCGCCCTGATCTTCAGCTACCTGATCTTCACACTGCCGTTTACCGTCTGGACGCTGACCAACTTCTTCCGTGCGATGCCTGGCGAGCTGGAGGAGTCGGCCCTGGTCGATGGCGCGTCGCCCTTCCGGGCCTTCTGGCAGATCCTCCTCCCGCTGGCCCTGCCGGGCCTGGTCACGACGGGCCTGCTGGCCTTCATCAACGCCTGGAACGAGTTCCTGTTCGCCCTGACGTTCACGAACTCCGACCGGGCCCGGACGACGCCGGTCGTGATCTCGAGCTTCTCGGGAAACACGCAGTTCGACGTCCCGTGGGGCGCGATCATGGCGGCGTCCGTGACCGTTACGTTGCCACTGATCCTCCTCGTCCTCGTCTTCCAGCGCCTGATCATCGGCGGTCTGACGGCGGGAGCCGTCAAGGGCTGATCGAACGGATCAGGTTTCGGACCGGACGAACCGAACGCGCCCGGCAGCCATCGGCTGCCGGGCGCGTCGTTGTCCTGCACGGGTCCGTGGGATGGTCTGGTCAGGCCAGCGTCCAGGCGTGGCAGAGTCGCCAGCGCAGCGTCTCCCACCATGCCCCGGCCCAGTCGGCGCTCGTGAAGGCGAACAGGTGGAGGTGGCGGGCCGGGAAGTCGCTGGAGCCGATCGGGGTCAGGTCGGCGATGAAGGCGCCTACCTCGTCCGACAGCCAGGCCGGACAGTCGGCCATGCAGAGGGTGAGGTGGCCGTGGAACCGGTCGCGGACGGCTTCACGCGGGGTGTTGGGGCAGTCCGGGTGGATGTGCGGGAGGAGGGCGTCGAGGCAGGCCGTGTGGAACGCGGTCAGCGCGTCGTTGTTCGCCCCGTCGGCCCGTCGCTGAATGTCGAGGACGACGGAGCCGACGCCGTACGGGATCGGACCACGATTGTGGACCGGGAATGCCATGGCCCGGGACAGCACCGGATCGAGGGCAGCCACGAGTTCGTCCTCGCTGGACGAGCTGAGGAAGAACCCCTTGATCGTCGCGTGCGGCATGAACGCCCCGCCGGCCCGCAGCCCGAACTGGCGCTGGAGCAGGTCGTGGACCTGTGCCTGGTCGCGGCAGGTGCGGGCGTCGGGTCGGAGGTAGAGTCCCCAGCGAACCTGCCGGTAGTCGGTCGGCCACGGTCCGTCGAGGGCGGCGAGATGGGACGACACGGGCGCTCCTCTCGATCAGGCGGGGACGGTTGACGAGTCGCTCGGTCGGGAAGATACCGGGGCGATCCTGGGTACCGCCACGGTCCGGCGAGACGCGCGCTCGGCAGTGTACCGGGGACCGCTTCGCGACCGGGCAAGTCGAAGACGCATGTTCCTGGACGAGTCAACGGGGCCGGGCATCGCGCCCGGCCCCGTCGTCATGTCGATCCTGATCGGACCGGGGGGTTACGGCAGGCTCGAGGGGTCGAACGGGTCGGTGCCGCCGTCGATCTCGACCGCGTCGCTGGCCCCGTCGTCATCGGTATCCGGGTCGAGCGGGTCGGTCCCGTAGATGTAGACCTCGTCGCCATCCAGGACGCCATCACCGTCGGAGTCGGCGGAGGTCGGGTCGGTGCCGAACTCGGCGAGTTCGGTGAAGTCGTCGATCCCGTCGGCGTCGGTGTCGATGACGGCCGGATCGGAGCCGACCTCCGCTTCCTGGGCGTCGGTCAGACCGTCGCCCTCGGTATCGGTGCCGTCGTCGCCTTCGACGGTCGGGACACCGGCGCTTGGCGTCACCGCCTCCCCATCGTCCGCTGCCGGGGTGCCGTCGGGGACGTTGACGAGACCGGCGTCGGGTGTACCGGCCGGGTCCGCGGCGGGTTCGTCCGCCGCCGGAGCCGCATCGACCAGCTCATCGCGGAGGGCTGCGGTCAGGTAGACGGCCGGCTCGGCGCCACCGTTGGTAACGGTGGCCTCGCCGGTGACCGTCACACCGGCACCTGGTGTCAGGTCGACAGTCGTCCCGTCGCCGGGGTCGGCCGTGGCCGCGCCGGTCGTGCCGAGCACCAGGGTCGGGCCGTTCCCGGCGAAGATGAGCCCGGACCCTTCCGGCTGGAGGACGTTGCGGTTGAGTTCCGCGTCGTACGTCCCCTCGCCGAGTTCGATCGGATCGCTCTCGAAGGCGACCTCGCCGCCCTTCTCGTCGTCGATCGCCGCCCCGGGTGGCGTCAACTCGATCAGCCAGGCGACGCTGTCGGCCTCCCCGAGCGCACTGAACGTGTACGGGTCGGTGGACGAGAAGTAGTACGCCTCGCCCGCCTCGAGCCGCGCCCGCTTGTTCGTCACGTCATTCCGGGCGATCGAGACGCCCTCGCGCTGGAGGAAGAAGCCGAAATAGACATTGGACTCCGACGTGGCGTCTGCCGCGACCGTGATCTCCCGGACGCGCCAGACCGCCTCGCCGCCCTCCCAGAAGAGCAGGCCCTGGGCGGCGATCCCGGACGTCGGCTCGTCGACATTGATCTCATTGGTGCCGCTCGCGGTCCCGCCCGGAGCCTCGGTCGGCGTCGCGATCGGCTCGGCCGCTTCCGTCGGGGCGGTCCCTTCGGGCGGGGACGGTTCGGCGGTGGCGTCCTGGCTCTGGATCGACGACCGGTCGGTGGAGAACCCACCGGAGCCGGTGAACGCCTCCGCCACCAGACTAAAACTCAGCACGGTCGTCAGGACGACCGCCAGAACGGCCGCCCGGAATCGGTTCGTGGTCAGCAGGCCGGCCATGTGGCGTCGCGTCATGCGCGAATCCCTTCCTCTATAGCGGCCGGATCGCACGGCCGGGCGTTGAAACCGGACTGACCGTCAGTGGTCCGGCCGGCGAATGGCGGGGCGGTCAGGCGGCGGAGCAGGCCGGGCGGCCGCCGTCGACCCTGGGAACCGGGGCAGGAGCACTGCCGACGTTGGCAGGATACACACCGGACAGGCGGCTGGCCACAGACCGTTGCCCGCCCGGTAGCGTGCACCGTAGCACCATGCACGCTCCTGTCAACGTTGCGCGGCCTGAATCGGTTCTCGGCTGGAGGGCTGGAGCGGCCCCACCCCTCCAGCCGGATCGCGCGTTGGACGTCCCCGTGACGGGATCCAGTCGAGCGGATCGGTCCGGTCCGGTCGGGGTCGGGCGACCTCGCCCGGTGGTGCCCCGAAGGGGTATGCTCTATGATCCTGCGACATGGAAGACAATGGACCAGCGATGCGACGGCGGCACCGGAGCTCGGTCCTGACGCCTTGCCGAGCGAGGCAGTTCTGGGGCTGAACATCTTCCGGACGGATCATTATCGGGCCGAACTGATCCAGAGACCGTAGCAGCGACGTACTTGTATCAGGACGCCGCAGATAGGGAAGGTCCATGCGAGACGGACCGCCAGCGGGCGATCCGCGCAGCGACGAAGAGCTTCTGGCGGCGATCCGGTCGCTTGACGATCTGGCGCTGGCTGAACTCTACGACCGGTACGGGCGCATGGCGTTCAGTCTTGCGTACCGGATTCTCGGTGAGCGGGGTGTCGCCGAAGACGTCGTCCAGGAGGCATTCCTTGCCGTCTGGCGGCGGGCTGCGGCTTTCAGTCCCGACCGCGGGGCTGCCCGGTCGTGGCTGATGGCCATCGTCCACAACTTGTCGATCGATCGGCGCCGTGGGCGATACCGGCACGAGATGACCGACGTCCAACTCGACGACGTCGAGTTTCGCCTGGCGACCGGTTCCGAGGATGTCTTCGGGAGCGTCGCCAACGGGATCGAAGCGGAGCAGATCCGCTCCGCGCTGCTCGGTCTCCCGCTCGAACAACGACAGGCCATCGAACTGGCGTTCTTCATGGGGCTGTCCCATCAGGAGATCGCCACGCGGACCGGGATGCCGCTCGGCACCGTCAAGGGGCGGATGCGGCTCGGACTTCGCAAGATGCGGACGGCGCTGGCCGGCTGGGTCGAGACCGACCCCGCGGACCAACCCGACCCCCGGACGGCCCGGCGAGCCGATAGCTGATTTCGTGAGTGATCTGGTCGAAAGGCCGGGTGGCCTGAACCGTCCCAGTCGGACCTCCGGGTACGTGGGGATGGCTCTGGCACCGGAGAGGACATGACGGTGGGCGGAGGGATAGGCAACCATCCCAATGAGTCGGACGAGCGGCCCGATGGGCAGGCTCCGGCTGGCCGTGCGGGGCGCGGGTATGGGTCGGGTGGGAACGATTCCCGTCTCGACGATGCCGCCGCGCTGGTTCTCGGAGCACTGTCGGGGGAAGAGCGTAGTCAGGCTATTGACCGGATGCATCGGGACCCGCGGTTCCGCCGAGAGGTCGCCGAGCTGATGCCGATCGCCGGTCTCCTGCCATCACTCCTGGAGCTGCCCGGGGCCGACCGGCTCCCCTCGGCGGCGGGTCCTGTTCCCGCTGGGCTGCGGCCGTCGCCTGACCTGCGGGCCCGGATCCTTGCCCAGGTCGCCGCGGAAGCCGGGCCTGCCCGTCCCCCGGTCGTTCCCGCAACGGCGCGTCGCGCCCAGGCCGCCGCGGGGCGACGTCCCGCGGCCGCACCAGCGGGCGGGGAGGCATCCGGGTACCCGGCGGTGACCCTGCCAGCGTCCCGCGACACCCGGCGGGGATCGGCGCCGCCCGCTGCGCCGGCGCGGCCCGGTCGCCGGGGCGGGACCAACCCCTGGCTGATGGCGGCGATGGCCGCCATGATCGTCGTCTTCGCGGTCGCCACGGTCGCCCTCCAGGTCCGTAACGCGACCCTGAGCGACCGGGTCGAGGCGCTCATCGCGTTCCCGGATTCCGTCATCTTCGGGCAGCGCGACAACATCGTCCAATCGGCCCTGCGTAGCGGCCTGCCCGGCGTGTACCTCTACCGCGAATGGGTCGCCGCCGGTGGCCTGCTGGCGCTCGGCCCGAATCAGGCGTCGATCCTGGGCGGTCCCCTTCCCGCCATGGTGGACAAGATCCTCAAGGGCGCCAAGCCGAGCGACCTGCCGGTCGAGCACGGGCGGGCCGAGCTTTTCGTCAACCGCGGGACGGCGCAGGCGATGCGAGTTGCCCTTCCCCAGTCGCTGCTT
>CADCWK010000157.1 GCA_902806375.1 uncultured Thermomicrobiales bacterium | reverse complement strand
GCATGATCGGGATGTCCTCCCGGCCCGCCATCCGCAGGAGCCGGCTGACAATCCGCCAACGGAGGTGGACGTCGCCGTAGACGCAGGTGACCCCGACGAGGTCGATCTCCGGCGAGCCGAGCAGGACGGCCAGGGCGAGGCAGTCGTCGACGTCGGTCCCCATGTCGGTATCGAAGATGACGCGGTGGGTCATGACAGGAATCCCTTCCTAATGAGTGGGTGGCGTTCGGTCGCACACGCACTGGCGAACCGGTCCGCACGCTGCGGACCGGAACGGCGCTGGACGGTGTAGACAGGCCGGAGGACTACTTGATGCCCGAGCCCATGATGCTGCTGACGTAGAACCGCTGCATCGGCAGGACCAGCAGCAGTGGCACCAGCGCGGCGATGGTCGAACTGGCGAAGATCAGGTCCCATGACGTCAGTTCCTGGTCCACGCCGATCATCGCGACCGCGACCTGGATCTGCCGGTAGGCCGCATCCGGCGCAACCAGCATCGGCCAGAAGAAGCTGTTCCACTGGCCGAGGAAGATCAGGATGCCAGAGGTGACCATCACCGGCCGCGACAGCGGCAGCACGATGTTGAGGAAGACCCGGCCCCAGGGCGCGCCGTCGACGCGGGCGGCGTCGAAGAGGTCCTGCGGGATGCCGGCGAAGAACTGCCGGAACAGGAAGATCGCGGTCGCGTTACCGACGGCCGGGACGACCAGCGCCGCCCAGGAATTCACCCAGCCGAAGGTACTGACCAGCGTGTAGGACGGGATCACGGTCAGTTCGGACGGCACCATCAGCGTCAGCAGGACCAGCACCCACAGGGCGTTCTTGCCCCGGAACTGGAACCGGGCGAAGGCGAACCCGGCCATCGCGCAGATGAGGATGGTCAGGACGACCGTCACGGCGCCGACGAACAGGGTGTTCGCGATCGCCCGGCCGAACCCGCGGGAGAAGATCTCCTGGTAGGCGGCCAGGGTGAACTCCTCGGGCAGGAAGGCCCGGAAGCTGAACGGGAGGACGTTGGCCCAGACGGTCTCGCGGGTCGTGAACGAGGAGACCATGACCCACCAAAGCGGGACCAGGACCAGGAGCGCGAGCAGGATCAGCCCGGCGTAGGACAGGACGGACGAGGCGGCGCTGACCGCGCGGCGGTAGCGGATACCGGCCGTGACCTGGCTGGCGACGGGCGGCAGGACCAGATTCGTCCGGCGTTTCGGCAGCGAAGGGTTCATGGGTCGTCCTTTGATACCTGGGATACGGAGCTGGACGCGCGATCCATGGCGGGCAGCCCCCGGCATGCCGTCAGTCTGCGGGTCGGAGGAACGCGAACTCGATCACGACGACGACGACCGTGATGGCGAGGAGAACCATCGTCATCGCCGCCGACGCCCCCAGGTCCGAGTAGACGAACCCGCGCTGCCACGCCTCGTAGAGCAACAGGTTGGTCGATTCCTGCGGCCCGCCCCGTGTCAGGAGGTAGGGCGGGGCGAACAGGGTCAGGTTGGCGACCGTCGTCGAGACGAGGACGAAGGCGAGGACGCGTCGCATCAGCGGCAGGACGATCTGGTAGAGGGTCTGGAACCGGGTGGCGCCATCCAGCCGGGCAGCCTCGATCACGTCGGCGGGGATGTTCTGCAGGCCGGCGAGGAAGAACAGCGCCCAGAGCGGGACGCCGATCCAGCTGACGATCCCGATCATGGTCGGCATCGCCTGGTCGACGCTGCGCAGGAACAGCTGCCGCTCAAGTCCGACGGCCTCCAGCATCCCGTTGACCAGCCCGTACTCGGCGTTGAGGGCCAGGCCCCAGGCGAGCGCGCTGATGTTGATCGAGATCGCGATCGGCAGGAGCAGGATGGTCCGGAAGGCGCCGATCCCCCGGATCGAGCGGTTGATGAACAGGGCCAGGAAGAAGGCCAGGATCGTCTGGAGCGGGTTCACGATGACATTGAAGATCATCGTCACTTCCAGCGACTTCCAGAAGGTCGGGTCGTCGAGCAGCCAGCGGAAGTTGTCGAGCCCGACGAACTCCCGCCCACCTGAGAAGCTCAGCGCGTTGGTATAGAAACTCTCCCGCAGTCCCCAGACGATCGGGAAATAGCGCCAGACCAGCAACAGCAGCAGGGCCGGCGCCAGGAACAGCCAGGGAGCGAGCCGCTCGCTTCGGGCCACGGGTCACCTCACAGACGGAGAACGGGAACGGTCTCCGGGACGGCAGCCGGGTACGGCCGGTGAGGGGGACAGGGCCGGGTCTTGGCTCCCGGCCCTGTCCCCCGTCTGACCTACCGGCGGTACTTCTGCATCTCACGCTCGATCCGCTCAGCCGCGCCGGAGAGCGACTCCTGGACGTCGGACCCGTTCCGGATGTCCTCGAAGGCGTCGGACAGCAGTTCCTCGTACTCGAGGTAGCCGACCGTCAGCGGGCGGGGCGTGCCGTGCTCAGACTCGCCCGCGGCGATGACGTAGGCCCGGTTCGGCCACTCCGCGTTGGCCGGATCGTTGACGATCTCGTCGAGTAGTTCCTGCTGGGCTGGCCAGATCGCCTCATGTGAACGCCAGACTGTCGCTCCGGCCGTCGAGGACACCCACTGGAGGAAGCGGGCTGACTGCTCCGGATATCGTGATCGGGCATTGACCCCGAGGTGCCAGCTGTCGGTTGGCACGTGGATCTCGCCACCCCAGTAGGGGTGTGGGGCGACTCGCCACTGGAAGTCCAGCGGTGTCTCGATGAACTCCTGGATTCCCCAAGGGCCGCGGATGGTCATGGCGAGTTGTTGCGCCCGGAAGAGTTCGCCGACCTCGACCTCGCCACCGGGAGCGATCTGATCACGGTGGAGCTGGCTGAACCACGTGAACGCTTCAACCCATTCGGGCGAATCGATGATCCCCTTGACGGTCAGGCCATCTTCACCGATGACCGGCACGCCCTTCCCCTGGGCCAGAGGCTGGAGCTGATAGATCCGGTTGAACTGTTCGAACTGGAAGCCGAACCGACCCTCGGCGGTCAGTGCCCGGGCCGCCTCACCGACCTGATCCCACGTCCAGCGCTCGGTCTCGCCCGGTGGGGTGATGCCGGCTGCTGTCAGCATGTCGAGGTTGTAGTAGAGGACCTGGGAACTGTTCCAGACCGGGACCGAGAGCAACTGCCCCTCGTAGAGGCTGGATTCCAGCTGCGCGGGCACCCAGGCACCGGTCTGCTCGGGGGTGAAGTACTGGTCGAGCGGCAATAGCCAACCGCGGAGCCCATAGGACGAGTTGACCGGGGCGTCGACCGAGATGATGTCCGGCGACTCCTGCCCGGCACCGAGCCGGACCTGGTTCTGCTGGAACAGGTCGCGGAAGGCGACCTCCTCGACGGTGATCTGGATATCGGGGTTCTCGGCGGTGAACGCTGCGACGACCTCGGGCCCGGCCGGCAGGTCGGTCAGCCAGGTGAGGGACGCGACGTCCTGGGCAGCCGGCGCGGCCGTCGCCCGGCCGGGAAAGCTGCGGGACGACAGCAGGCCGCCAGCTGCGGTCGCGGTCGCACCCTTGAGTGCGGTGCGGCGGGAGACGGGCTTGGACGGACGGAATGACTGGGACATGCAGACCCTCCTTCGGGATGCAGGGGTCGTCGCGCTTCTCTGCGCGGGCGGTTACCGTCATGCATGGTAACGTTACCAACGATGCTACCGGGGGATCTCTCCCGCGTCAACCCCTTCACCGGTGCACGGTCCCCGTGGCGGTAGGTCGCCCCGGAGAATCGCGGGGGCGGCGAGCCCGGCAGGCGTCTGTCGGTGAGCAGCATACGGCTCACCCGCGACGTGGCACCGACTTAGGCAGTCGCCTCCGCCTGCCCCGCACGGCGGCCGATCGCGTCCGCCAGGCATCCCGCCATGGGCTGTGCCGTTGCCGATGGCCCCATATCCGGCGCCGCGTCACCTCGGGCCGTCCGGCGGCGCGGCGACGGTGTGTCCGCCCCGATCCACCACGGGATTTCCGGCCCTGCCCCCGCTATCGCCGCCCCGTGGCCGTCACCCCGCGCATGACTGCCTCGTGCCCGGGCCGGACCGGCATGGCTATGGCAACGGCCACCCGGTCGATGGACCGATGGGCGTCGGGTGGGTCGCGGCGGGTCTGGTCTCGATCCTGGACGTGCTCCGTCCCGGTGCCACCCACGTCGCCGGAGATCCTCCCAGCGACGCGGCTGCCCTTCCGGTCTCGGTAGGCCGAAACGTTCTCCAGAACAACGCGAGGGGCCCCGGCAGACCGCCGGGGCCCCTCGCGTTGTTCCGGTGCGTGGCGAGGGCCGGCTCGCGGCACCGACGACGTTCCCTCCCGGCGCGGCGGGCAGTCCCCTCCCGCTACGAGCCCGCCACCGGCGTCGACTCCTCGCCGTCCGGGCCCTCACGGAAGACCAGGCTGTCGATCACCGCTTCCACTTCGGCATGATTCCCCTCGAAGTAGGGATCCTCGGAGATACTGAAGTCGGTGAAGCCGACGATCACGCCGCTCGTGGCATCGGCCCGGCAATCGACCAGCACCACCCGCTCGGCCTCACCGGTCGACTGGCCGATGGTCGACTGCCCCTCGACCGGGCTGAGGTACGCGACTGCCGACCGGTCCTCCTCCCTGATCCGGTAGGGCTCACCGTCAGGGCCGTCGAGCAGTTCCGCCTGGTCGAGAGCGATGAGCGTCTCGGCCAGCAGCACGTCGACGCACTCGTCGGTGTCGTTCCACTCGGCGTCGCTGCCTTCGATAAAGACCCGGCTGGTGTTGTCCCGGGAATCCAGCACGACGTAGTCGCGCGGGTCATCGTCGCCGTCAGCGGTCCGCTCGTCGAACACCGACCACTAGCCGGGGTCGAACGCGAGTGAGTAGTCGAAGGTCGGAGCGCTGTACGTGCCCTCCTTGTCGGCACCGGAAGTCTCCGCGCCGTTGCCGGAACCGTCGCCCACGCCGTCCCCTTCGCCGTCCCCCGCGCCATCGCCTGCTCCCGGGGTCGCGTCGTCCTCGCCGCCCTCGCTGGACGTGCTGCTCTCGGGGGTCGCGTCCGCGCCTTCGGCTTCGCTCGTATCGCCGAGCGGCAGACCGATAGGCACGGGTTCGCCACCGATCGAGACGGCGTCGAACAGTGTGTAGACAGGGGCGAAATCGCCGGAACTCTCGGGGACCAGGCCGATGGCCCAAAGGGCGGCACCGTCATCGATCGTCCAGCAAGCATGGGCCGCCTGGCCCGACTGGCCATCAAGGGTGATCGTCCGGATCTCCCAGGCCGTGGCGTCGGTCTCGCCGATGGCGGGTTCGCCGTCCTCCGTCTCGTAGGTCTCCGCGCCGATGATCTCGCCGAGTCCCTCGAACAGCTCGATCATCGCCGCCAGGTAACCCGCCGCTCCCCCGTCGTTGTCCGGCAGGGTCAGGAACTGGACGAACTGCTCGCTGTCACTCTGGAGCGCCAGGTCGGCCAGATCCGAGCTCCCGGCTGTTGAAATGCTGCCGTCATAGGCGACCGACCATTCCACGCCGACCTCCCTGTAGGTGAAGCTCGTGCCACCCTGCGCGCTCCCCGGCTGCCCACCGACGGTCGCGAGGCTCAGGGCCATGATGGCCGCTACCACTGCCCGGATTACCATGGAGGCCGGTTCGCCCCCGCCTCCAACTGGCGCTTGTGCGCTGCATCGTCATCATCGTCACTCCTCCTGCTGACGGGTCACTGATCGGCGGCCCGCTTGATCCGGAACGCGCGTCGTCCCGGCGCCCCGACAACGGCTCACGCGGGCGCTGGCCGCTCGGACCCGGCAGACCGGATCGCGGCGCGTCGACAGGAGACGCAGCCGCGGCGCATCGCCTCGCGATGCCGATCCCGGAGAGGTGATCGTCAACCGGTATTCATCTAATCCAGCGCAGGCTCGCAGGATAGGGCCGATGGGGTTGGAGCGATAGGGGTGGGCCAGAAACGCGGCTGCCCGTCGCCCCGGCTGGAAGGGGGACAACGGGCAGCGAGGACAGGACGAATCCGGCGGATTGGCCGCCCGCGAGCGGGTCGGTCGGGCCGGGATGGCGGCGCGGTCGGATGGAGCGGATCGGGAGACGGTTGGCTGGACCATAGCCGAGGGTGTCGTCACACCCGGTGATACCTCGCCTGGTGCGGAGCCGGTGGTCGACGGCCGCGGCCCCTGCGGGCCGGGCGTTCAGGGTCAGACCG
>CADCWK010000156.1 GCA_902806375.1 uncultured Thermomicrobiales bacterium | reverse complement strand
TCGCCGTGCTCGTAGGCGTTGGCGAGGTGCGTCGCCACCAGCCGGATGGCGTGAAGGGCGAGCGCGTCGGTGACCGGGTTGGCGCGGCGGCACGTGTAGGCTTCGACGGCGTGGGTCAGGACGTCCATCCCGGTCGCGGCCGTCACGCCCGGCGGCACGGAGGAGGTCAGCTCCGGATCGACCAGCGCCAGCCGGGCCGCCATGCGCGGGTCCTTGACGGTCAGCTTGGTCCGGTGCTCCTCGTCGGTGATGACGGCGCCCCGCGTCACCTCGCTGCCGGTCCCGGCGGTGGTCGGGATGGCGATCAGCGGCAGCGGGTCGTGAGCCAGCCGGCGGGGAACGGCCCAGTCCCGAGAGGTCCCGCCGTTGGTCGCCAGCACGGCAGCGCACTTGGCGGCGTCGATCGGGCTCCCGCCCCCGATCGCGACGATCGCGGCGGCCCCGGTGGAGCGGACGAGGTCCGCTGCTGCCCGGCACTCGTGGTCGCGCGGGTTGGGAGAGACATCGTCATGCACATCGACCGTGACCCCGGCGGCCAGGACCGGGGCCAGGATGCGGTCGACGAGTCCAGTCCGGCGGACACCCGGGTCCGTCACCACTACGACCCGGTCACCGTAGGGGGCCAGGGCCGTGACCAGGTCGGCCGAGACGCCGGGGCCGAACCGGACCTCGGTCCGGAGCTGGAACGAGCCGAAGGTGGCCGGGCTCGTGAGGGGATCGGTAGGGGACCGGTCGGCGGATTGGGACGTCATGGTCGCTCCTCGGGCTGGTGCGAGAGGGCCGTCATCATCTGCCCCCGCCCGGCTATCCTACCCGGCAACCCACCGTCTCGCTGGCCGCGGCAGCAGCCGTGACGTCCGCACCGTGATCCGCGCTGGAGTGCCCGCACCGTGACCCTGCCGTTGCCGATGACGCCATCGGCGTCCGTTGACGCCGCGCCTTCCCGGGACGTCTCGCCGCTCCCCGGAACGGCGCCGGGTCATCCCGCGTCCCGTTCGTCGATGGCGCCGACCGTGCCGGGTCTCGACCTGCCCATCGAAACCACCGTCCGGGACGCGATCTACGACCGGATCCCGCTGTCAGCGCCGGAGATCGCGCTGATCGGCACCCCGGCGTTCCTCCGGCTGGACCGGATCCAGCAGCTCGGCTTCGTCTCCCGTGTCTGGCCGGGCGCCAAGCACACCCGCTTCGAGCACTCGCTCGGTGTCCTCCAGCTCACCCGGCTGGCACTCGACCACCTGCGCCGGACGCCGCGTGGGGCTGCCGCGATCGGCGAGGAGGACGCCCGGACGATCGCCGCCGCCGCCCTGCTCCACGATATCGGCCACTACCCGTTCTCGCACGCCATCGAGGAGCTCGGCGCACCGGTCCGCTCGCACGAGGCGGTCGGCGCGGCCCGGATCGTCACCGGCGAGATCGCGACGATCCTGCGCGAGCAGTGGGGTGTCCGGCCGGAGCGGGTCGCGGCGATCGTCTTCGAGGATCTCGACGTGCTCTCCCCGGTCGATCACCTGCTGCGCGGCATCCTGTCCGGGCCGCTCGACATGGACAAGCTGGACTACCTCCCCCGGGACGCGCACGGCTGCAACGTCCCCTATGGTGGCGTCGATACCACCCGGCTGATCGACGCCCTCGGGATCGCGGCCGTCCCGGAGACGACCGTTCGCCACGGGGTGACGCAGCCGGCCGGGGAGCGGGTCGTCGTCGGGAGCAAGGGCGTCAGCGCCCTGCACTCGCTGATCAACGCCCGGCAGGCCATGTTCGACAACGTCTACTGGCACCACACCAACCGGGCCTGCATGGCGATGCTGCTCCGCGCCGTGCAGGAGGCCGTCGTTGCCGGGACGATCGACGCCGACGAACTGCCGGGGCACGATGACGCCTCGCTCCTGGCCTACCTCGGCCAGCCGGAGATGCCCGACGCGACGCGGCGGCTGACGGCGGCGCTGGTCGACCGGCGCGTCCACAAGCGGGCGGTCGAGGTCAGCCGGCTGGCCTACGAGCTCTACGGCCGCCTCGGCAATCTGTTCTACGACCCGGGCGCCCGGCGCCAGGTCGAGACGCTGCTGGCGGCGGGGCTCTCGCGGGTGCTCGGTACGACGGTCCCGGCGGACGCCATCCTGATCGACATCCCCAAGCCGGAGAAGTGGCGGACCGGGGTCTGGGTGACGTTCGACCGGCCGCCGGTCGGCTTCGCGCCGATCATGCCGTGGCGGGACGTCGCCGGGATGAGCGACGAGGACTTCAAGCGCTACGAGGAGCACCGTCGCCTGATCCGGATCGTCGCCGCCGACCCGTGGCGGGGGGCCGTCCGCGAGCACTGGGAACAGTTGCTGCTGCCACTGCTCGGAGGTGTGCTCTAGCCAGCACCCGTTGGGCGGAGTGGCGGCACCGGCAGGGAATCCGGTCCCGCGTGGTGCCAATCGTGCGCTGCCGCCGCAGTCTGTCGCCCGGTGTCGGCCGGGCACGTCGGGACGAGGACGGAGTCGGCGGCAGGGATGGTGAGCGATCAGGAGCGGCGGGGGATGGCCCTGACGGAGGGGCTGGTCGCGATGTCCCCGGCGTCCCGGCCCAGCCTCGATGTCCGTTGGTGGTTCTGGCTGCGCCGGGTCATGCGGGATCTGACCCCGGCACTCCTGCTGTACGTCCTGTTCATGGGGTACCGGTTCTGGCGACCCGGATACGCCCCGGAAGCGGGGGCTGACCATGCCGCGGACGTAGTCGCCTTGCAGGCCGCTGTCGGCCTCGACATCGACCGGGGCTGGCAGCAGGCGGCGATCGCCTCACCGGCCCTGGTCCAGGCGGCCAACTGGTTCTACATCGTCGGCTGGTCCCCCGTCCTCCTCGCCGTGGCCGTCTTCGCCTTCCTCCGGGCACCCGTCGTCTTCGAGCGATGGCGGGCCGTCCTGACCCTCTCGGCGACCGTGACGGCCGTCGTCCAGATCGCCTACCCCCTCGCACCACCACGGCTCTACCAGCCCTACGGCATGATCGACACGCTGATGCGCTTCGGGCCGACCTACTACGGGACGGTCGGCGACGAGTCCGGCGCGATCAACGTCTACGGCGCGATGCCCAGCATGCACGTCGGCTGGGCGCTCCTGGCCGCGCTGATCCTGCGAGCGGTCGTCCACCGGCCATGGGCCACGGCCGTGGGCCTCCTCTACGTCGCGGCGATGACCTGGACGGTCGTCGTGACCGGCAACCACTACCTGCTCGATGCCATCGCCGGCGTGGGGATCGTCGTCCTGTGCACCGGACTGGGCTGGTTCTGGAACCGCTGGCGCATCGACCGGGCGACGCGGCACTCTGCTAGGCTTGGGACATGAGCAGTGATCCGACCGACCAGCCAGACCACGCGAAGCGTGACGTCACACCGGATTCACCAGGCCCCTCGACGGTGAGGGATGGCGGGGCGACGGCCGCACCCGCAGACGGGAGCGCCGCGCCGGTCCTTTCCGGCGAACCCGCCGCGGCGACCGGCGAGGTCCGCCTGACCGGCGACGACACGGGACCGGTCCCTGACAGGTCGCCCGATCCGGGCGTCGTCGAGGCGAGGGGTCCGGACCGGGTCGCCATCGCCATGATGGTCGGCGTGGTCGTGCTCCTGCTGATCTGCGTCGCGTTCGCCCTCGCCGCCCGGTGACGGCCCGATCCGCCGGGCGGGTCTTCGTCTCCGGCGCGGCGTCATGGAACATACTGGTCGGTCTCGACCACCTTCACGAGGCCCGTTCGCAGACGATCTTCGCCCGCTCCCATCGCGAGAGGCTCGGTGGCACCTCGGCCGGCAAAGCGCTCAATCTCGCCCGTCTCGGGTTCGACGTGACCCTCAAGACCTGTCTCGGTGGGGACGCCGCCACGGATGAAATCCGCACCGCGCTCGCTCATCCGGCGATCACCCTGATCGATGTCCGTGACGCGGATACTCCGACCGAGCGCCACCTCAATCTCATGAGCGACGACGGCGGGCGGGTATCGATCTACCTCGCCGCGGCCGGTATGCTCCGCGATCCGATGCCGGCGGCGGCGGTTGATGCGCTGCATCACAGCGCCATTGCCGTCCTCGACCTCTCCGACCACAGCCTGGCGACCATCCCCGTCGCCCGGGAACTCGGCATTCCGATCTGGACGGATCTGCACGACTGGGACGGGACCGACGCCTACCGGCAGCCGTTTGCCGAGGCAGCCGACGTCATCATGTTCAGCGATGCCTTGATCGACGACCCGGTCCCATTGATCGAGCGGTGGGTCGGACTCGGGAAGCGATTGGTCATCTGCACCCGCGGACCATTAGGTGCGATTGCCGGTGACGCGACCGGAATCGTCGTTCAACCCGCCATCCCGGTCCCGCGAATCGTCGATACCAATGGGGCCGGTGACGCCTTCTTCGCCGGTGCCCTCTTCGGTCACCTGTCAGGTCTCGACCCTGACCGGTGTCTCCGGTTCGGCGCGATCGCCGGGGCGCTGTGCGTCCAGTCGTCAGACCTGGCTGCAGCCGATCTCAACCCGGCTGCCCTCCGCATATCGCTCTGAGGTGGATCACGGTAGTCCAGGATTGTCGCCGCCTGGCAGGCTCGTATCCGGCTACCACCTCAGGACGAGGGAAGTGCGTAGGCCCGTCAGGACGGCCCTAGTTGGCGGAGCCGATCGGAGAGCTCGGTCCTGAAGAAGTCGAGGAAGCCGTCCGGATCGGGACCGGCGTTGACGAGCGCCAGCCGGTCGTACCCGGCATCGACGAAGCGCTGGACCATCGCGACGTGGCGTTCCCAATCGGGCCCGCAGGCGAACGACTCCCGCATCGAGTCGACCGGGACGTGTCGGGTCGCGGCGGCGAAGTTGGCGGGGTTGGGCAACTCGACGGTGACGGGCCAGCCCCCGTCCCCGAAACGGAACAGCCGGTGCGCCGACGCCGCGGCGGTGTCCTCGTCGACGGCCCAGGCCAGCGGGACCTCGACATAACGGGGACCCGTCCCGCCCGCCTCGCGGTAGATCGCGGTAAGCCCGGCATCGGCGGCGACGGCGAACAGGCCGTCTCCCACCTCCGCGGCCAGCCGGGCGGCGAGCGGTCCGCCGGCCGCGACGATGATCTGGGGCAGCACCTCCGGGAGGTCGAAGACCCGGGCCGACTCCAGCGTCAGGTGCTCGCCACGGTATGAGCGGTAGCCGCCCGACCAGAGCGACCGGATGATCTCGATCGACTCACGCAGCATCTCCCGCCGGACGGCGATGGGCGGCCAGCCCTGCCCGACCACGTGTTCGTTCAGGCGCTCGCCGGTACCGAGCCCGAGGAAGACCCGGCCAGGGGCGAGACAAGCCGTCGTCGCGGCGGCCTGGGCGACGACCGCTGGGTGGTACCGCAGGAACGGGCAGGTCACGCCGGTCCCCAACCCGATCCGCTCCGTCCGGACGGCGATCGCGGGTAGGACCGACCAGGCGAACGGCGAGTGGCCGTGCTCCGGGAGCCAGGGGTGGTAGTGGTCGCTGATCTCGACGAAATCGAACCCCACCTCCTCGGCCCTGATCGCCTGCCGGACGAGTTCGGCCGGTGAGAACGCCTCGGCGAAGAGCTTGTACCCGATCTGCATGGCCACTCCCCCGTCAGGATCGTCATGACACCAAGTCCGGTGGTGGTTCCTCATGTACCCAATCTGGGTAAGGACTCCCCTCTCCGGGACCGGTGAGTCGAAGTCACCCCTGGGGTAACGAAGCGATCCGGGAGCCGGAGAGGGTCCGGGGGCGAGGTCAGTTCGCCATCGGCACGCTCCGCCTACAGCTGCGAGGATCTCACTGGAATCGGTAATCGAGACAGATTCGTCACCGCCATCGATCGGACGATCGGTCCGTGAGCCGCCGTCACGCGAAGACGGGCCGGGTGATGGCGCCCTCGTTCGCCTGCGAGACCTGGGCGGCGTACTTGCCGAGGACCCCGGTCGTATAGCGCATCGCCGGCGCCCGCCACTCCGCTAGCCGGGCGGCGATCTCGTCGTCGGACAGCTCGACCGAGAGGGAGCTGTTCTCGATGTCGATCACGATCATGTCGCCCTCGCGGACCGCGGCGATCGGGCCGCCGACCTGCGCCTCCGGGGCGACGTGGCCGACCATCAGACCCTTGGTCGCGCCACTGAAGCGTCCGTCGGTGATCAGGGCGACGTCGTTGCCGAGGCCCTGGCCGACGAGGGCAGCGGTCACGCCCAGCATCTCCTGCATCCCCGGTCCGCCGCGCGGCCCCTCGTACCGGATGACGACGACATCGCCGGCGACGATCTGGCGGTGGGTGACGGCCTCCATGCAGGCGTGCTCGCCCTCGAAGACGCGGGCCGGGCCACGGTGGTAGCGGCGCTCGTAGCCGAACAGCTTGGTCACGGCGCCGTCCGGGGCGACGTTTCCGCGCAGGATGTGCAACCCGCCGACGGCCTTGATCGGCGTCGCCACGTCATAGACGACGACCTGACCTGGTGTCTCCACGGCCAGCGCTGACTCTTCGGCCAGGCTGCGTCCGCTCGGGGTCGGCAGCGAGCCGTCCATCAACCCGGCATTGACCAGTCGCTGGGCGACGAGGCCAATCCCGCCGGCGTCGTGGAGGTCGGCGGCGGCGTACTGGCCGCCCGGCTTGAGGTCCGTGATCAGCGGCGTGCGCTGCGACACGACGTCGAAGTCGGCCATCTCCAGCGGCACACCCACCTCGCGGGCCAGCGCGATCAGGTGGAGGACCGCGTTGGTCGAGCCGCCGGAGGCAGCGACCCCGGCGATGGCGTTCTCGAAGGCGCCGCGGGTCAGGATGTCCCGGGGGCGGACGTCGCGCCGGAGCAGGTCCATGATCAGCTCGCCGGCCCGGCGAGCGACGTCGTTCTTGGCCGGGTCGACCGCCGGAGTCGACGCGGAACCCATCGGCGACAGGCCGATGAACTCCATCGCCATCGCCATCGTGTTGGCGGTGAACTGGCCTCCGCAGGCGCCCTCGCCGGGGCAGGCGGCGTCCTCGATCGCGAGCAGCTCGGCGTCGTCGATCTTGCCGGCGGAGTGGGCGCCGATCGCCTCGAAGACGGACTGAATCGTCAGCTCGCGCCCCTGGTAGTGGCCGGGCAGGATCGTTCCGCCATAGATCAGGATGCTCGGCACGTTCAGCCGGGCGACCGCCATCGCAAGACCCGGCAGCGTCTTGTCGCAGGCGCCGAGGCCGATGATCGCGTCGAACATGTGGCCGCGCCCGACCAGTTCGACGGAGTCGGCGATCACCTCGCGGGAGACCAGCGAGGTCTTCATGCCCTCGGTCCCCATCGTGATGCCGTCGGAGATCGCGACGGTGTTGAACTCCATCGGCGTGCCGCCGGCCGCCCGGACCCCGTCCTTGACGTGCTTCGCCAGCCGCCGCAGCCCGAAGTTGCACGGCATCGTCTCGATCCAGGTGTTGGCGATCCCGATGATCGGCTTCTGGAGGTCGTCGCTGGAGAAACCGATGTTCTTCAGGTAGGACCGGGCCGCCGCCCGGGTCGGCCCCTCGAACAGGGTGCGGCTGTTGGCCCGCATGTCGTGGGTGCCGTTGGCCGGGGTGCCCGATGCCGAGTGGGTGCCGTTGCCGTCGCCGATGCCGTTGCCATGCTCCGCCATTTGGGCTGCCTCTCTGTCCGTGCCGGCCGCGACACCCGGCTACCGACCGGCGCGTAACCACCACATCTCGTCATCAATTGGCCGCACTTTCGTCCAGGAAAGATTGTACGGTGTGTCCTGGGCCGGTGCCCGCGTGGCTGCGACCGATAGCTCGTTTCGCTATACTGGCGGCAAGGGATCGCTCCCCACCGCCGGCCGTCCGCGACGTCACCAATCGCCCCGCCGGTGAGATGGCTCCCCGGCCCTGACCTCGTGACACGCCGTCGAAGGACGAATGGATGCCGATCGAACTCGCCAATCTGCTCGGGCTGTTGCTCCAGGCCATGAGCCTGCTCATCATCGGCCGGGCCCTGACCTCCTGGTTCGACCCCGGCATGACCTCCGCCGTCGGGAAGTTCCTCTTCAACGCGACCGAGCCGGTCGTCGGTCCGATCCGGCGCGTCGTCCCGTCCCTCGGTCCGATCGACATCTCGCCGATCATCGCCCTGATCCTGATCCAGGTGCTGTCGACGCTGGTCGTCAACTCGGTCTGACCCGGCCGTGGTGGCCGCGGAGCGGCACGGTGGCGCATCGCCGGTGGACGGACCCCGGTGCGGTTGCGTAGAGTGTGATGAGACAGTAGCCCGGCTGCGCCAGCCAGGCGAGCGGTGATGACGGCCGACCTTCGGGCCTCGCGGAGCGGGAGAGAGACGATGGCCAGCGGTTCCCCTTCCGGCTACGACAGCGGCGACGGTGACCGGGACGTCCAGCAGAAGTTCGGCTACACCGTCTGGATCTGGACGCTGGGCTCCGCCCTGTTGATCGGCATCCTGGTCATCATGCTCGTGATGTCCCTCGGTGGCTTCTGGAGCGACGATTTCGTCGCCCCGCCGGTCTAGCCATTCGCGACCTAGACCCGTTCCCGAGACGACAGCACCACGGGCGCCCGGTATCTTCCCGGCGCCCGCTGTCGTTCCCGTCCCCCGCCTATCGCCTGTGGGCCGGAAACCATCCGGTGGCGAGTCGCGTTCAGATGGACAGAGCAGCCGAGCGGTGGCCGGCCGGTCCGGGGTCGCGAGGCGACGCCGCCGTTCGCCAGAGAGGACCAGCCATGAGCGAGAACGCCAACGTCACGACGATGTCGATCAGCCGCCGCGCCGTCGCGATCGGTGCGGCCGCCGTCGCTGGCCTGACCCTCCGTTCGTCCCGGCCCGGTGGCGCCCGGGCGGGCGCCGGTGCGACGCCGGGAGCTGGCGCGACTCCGGCCGGGACCCCAGCGGGAACTCCCGCGGCTGGTGCCCCGTCGATCGTGGTCCGCGTCGAGAACATCGGCGGCTTCGTCCCGCCCGAGGTGAGTCTGACTACGACGCCGACCTACCAGCTCACGGATGACGGCCAGGAGATCAGCCAGGGCGTGCAGATCCTGAGCTACCCGCCGCCTGCCCTGCCGAGCCTCCAGGCCGCGACGCTGACCAAGCAGGGAATCCGGGTCGTCGTCGAGGCCGCGCGCGCCGCCGGGCTGGCCGACGAGGACGCGGAGTACATCAACCCGAACGTGACCGACCTGCCGAACGTGGTGATCACGGTCGGGGTTGACGGACGGACCGTGACCACCACCGCCTACGGGCTCGACTTCCTCGACCCGACCGAGACCGGGGAACTGGCCGCCGCCCGCGACCGGATCCAGGGCTTCCTGGCCCAGATCGCCAACCCGCCCAGCATGCGGGCCAACGGCCAGGTGGAGACCCCGGAGACGTCCTACGTCTTCAGCGAGCTCCAGATCGTCGCGATTCCCGAGGCCGAGTTGCCCGCCGCCGCTCAGCTCGCGCTGGAAGCTGAGGCGGCCGGTGCGGGACCGGTCGCTTTGACCTGGCCACTGGAGACGCCGCTGTCCGCGTTCGGGATCCCCCTCGCCGAAGCGACCGGCGGGGAGGGCTACGCGGGGATCTTCCCTGGTGGCCGCGTCGGGACGATCTCGGGTGCCGATCTCGAGGCCGTCCTGCCGCAAACCGAGCAGGCCAGCCAGCTCAGCCTCTGGATGAGCGACGACGGGAACTGGGTCCTGCTGCTCCGGCCCCTGCTGCCCGGCGAGGTCGGCAACCTGGCCCGACCGGCCAACGACGCCCAGGCCGTCTAGCCGGATCGTCGCCGTCTGGCGGGGAACGCCTACTGACCCGGCTGGGCGGCCGTCGAGACTGGCAGGCGCGCCTCGTCCGCGGTTTCGTCCGGGTCGGGCAGCGCCAGCCCGATCGCCTCCATCAGACGGAGGGCGTTGGTCGACGTCGCGACCCCGTCGCGCATAAGGTGGTCGAACCGCATCTCGGCCCCGGCCGGACCCTGGACGACGTGCTCGCGGAAGTGGACTGGCACCGCCGCGCGGGCCAGCGCCGGGTGCTCGGCCAGGTCGAGGTCGTGGGTGGTGACGGCCCCGATCGCCCCCGATGCGACGAGTCGACCGACGATCCGGCGGGCGGCGATCCGGCGCTCCCGGGAGTTGGTCCCCTGCAGGATCTCGTCGAGCAGGTAGAGGAAGGCCCGGTCGCGCGGCCCGGCGGCGTGGGCGGTGGCGGCGTCGACGACCGACTTCAGCCGGAGCAGTTCGGCCATGAAGAAGGAGACCCCGGCCGCCAGCGAGTCGGAGACCCGGACGCTCGTCCAGAGGTCGACGGGTGGCATCCGCAGCGACGCGGCGCAGACGGGCCCGCCGGCCCCGGCCAGGACGGCATTGACGCCGATCGCGCGGAGCAGCGTGCTCTTGCCTGACATGTTGCTGCCGGTCACGAGCAGGAAGCTGCCCTCCGGTCCGATCGTCACGTCGTTGTCGACCCGGACGGTCGCCGCGATCAGCGGGTGTCCCAGGCGGCTGGATTCAATCGCCCGCCGGTCGGGGTCGAGGTCCGGCGTGGCCCATCCCGGGTTGTCCCCGGCCAGCCCCGCCAGCGCGCAGAGGGCCTCCGTCTCGGCGGTGGCGTCCAGCCACCGGCGGACCTGCCGCCCATTCCGACGCTGCCAGCCCTCCAGCGACGCCAGCAGGTGGACGTCCCACAGCACGGCGGCCTGGGCGGGAACGTAGACCAGGGAGCCGCGCGGGATCGTCCACGACAGGATGCGGTCCAGTCGGCGCAGCGCCGCCGGGGCAGCGTCACCGCTGGCCGCGAGCCGCCCCCTGATGGCGACGAGCAGGGGACTCCGCACCTCCCAGCCCGTGATGGCGCCGAGCTGGTCTCCGTACCGCTGGAGGGCGCCCTGCTGGCTGGCGACGCGGCTGATGATGTCGTGGGCCGGGCCGGAGACGAACGCCGACACGGCCAGGTTCAGGACCAGGACCGGTAGCCAGAGCGGGATCGGCGTCACGCCGAGGGCCTGGAGCACGATGCCGGCGATGAAGACGGATGCGCTGATCCGGGCGTACCAGGGCAGCCAGGCGCGCCGGCTGAGCCACTGCGCCCCCTCCGCCCACGCCAGGAAGGTGTCGGGCGGCCCGGCGGGTTTCCGCTGCCGACCCAGCCGGGCGAGGTCCTGCCGTTCCCCCAGCCAGGGAGCCAGCTCGGCCACGGCTGCCTGCCGCTCACGCGTCGCCGTCAGGGGGGTGGGTTCGAGCAGCCAGCGTCGCAGCCATGAGCGACCCAGCGACGAGGTGGTCGTATCGAGGAGATGCAGCAGCGATGCGTGCCCGGTGATGTCGAGGTCGCCATCGTACGGGTGTCCGGGCAGTGCGGGTTCGTCATCGTGCAGCGGGAGGTCCGACCATTCCCGCCGGACGCGGGCGACACCCTCCCGGTTGATCTCGGCCAGTGCCAGGGCCCGGCCCCGGACGGCACCGAGGGCGCGGTGCTGCTGGACGAGGACGAGAAAGACGACGACCAGCGCGACGCCGATCGCGACCGTGACGGGCGCGCCGGCGGCGATCCCCCAGACCAGCAGGATCGCGGCGAGGGCGAACGCGACCAACCGGCCGTTGGCGACGACATTCCACCGGCCGGTCAGAGCGCGGGCCTCTCCGGCGAAGCGGTCGTGCCGTTCCTGATAGATCGCTTCGGCGGGAGTGGGCGAGTCGAGCGGAGGGATGACTGGGGCGAGCGCAGGCAACGAGAACTCCGGGCGCGAGCGGACGTGAACGTCCAGGCCGGACGCCAGAGGCCACGGTAACAGGGGAGCCAGAGCGTGCGCCAACAGGGAGCCGCGCACGGATTCGGATTCTGGTCTCTCACCCTACCGTCCAGACAGTACAGTAGCTCTCGAGACGCGGTGAGGCGGCCTGTCCGTCAGCTCGAACGGATGTCGTCCGCCAGAGCACGTGGTCGACGGTCTCATCTGATCTCCTGTCCGATACCTGAAAGGACCTGTCGCCGTGACATGGGCACTCGTCATCCTGGCCGGTCTGCTCGAAGTCGGTTTCGCCGCGGCGCTCAAGCAGAGCGACGGCTTCACCGAGCCGGTCCCGACCGTCCTGTTCGTCGTCCTCGGCGCGGCGAGCTTCATCCTGCTCTCGCGGGCACTGCGGTCGCTCCCGATCGGGTCCGCCTACGCGGTCTGGACGGGGATCGGGGGTGCGGGCACGGCCATCGTCGGGATGGTCTTCCTCAGTGAGCCGGTCGAAGTCGTCCGGCTGGTCTCGATCGCCCTGATCGTGTCTGGCGTCGTGGGACTCCAGCTCGGCGGCGATGGGCATGGGGCCACTGCGGGTCCGGCGTCCGGCGCGACGGCGGGCGAGCCGTTGCCCGCGCCGGGAGGACCGCGACGATGATCGCCTGGTCCCTCGTGGTGGTGGCGGGTCTGTTCGAGATCGCCTTCGCTACCGCGCTGAAGGCAAGCGCCAACTTCACCCGCGTGGTCCCCACAATCACCTTCATCGTCTGCTCGGTCATCAGCCTCGGTCTGCTGTCCGTCGCCGTCCGCAGCCTGCCGATCGGGTCGGCCTACGCGGTCTGGACCGGAGTCGGCGCGGCCGGCACCGCGCTGATCGGGATGTTCGTGCTCGGCGAACCGAAGCGGGCGATACGGATCCTGTCGATCGCCGCCATCGTGGTCGGGGTCGTTGGGCTCCAGCTGACTGGCTCGGGGCACTGAGCGCCCGGGCGACGGGCCAATTCCATCCGCCCATCACCGGCCCGCCGACCTGATCAGACCGTCTCGGCTCGCCAGATCGGGCGGGTCAGGCAGGTCGGCCCGCCGGTCCGGTTGTGGCTGATCTCGTCGCCGGCGTAGGTCAGGATCTCGACGCCCGCCTCCGCCAGCCGCTCACGCGAGACGACGTTCGGCTCCAGCATCACGACGAGGCCGGGCCGGATCGTCAGGACGTTGCAGCCCTGCGAGGCGAACTCGTCGTCCGGGATCTCGACCACTCGCCACCCGCGCTCGTGGAGCGTCTGGACGAACGGGACCGGCATGAGCTTCGGGTAGCCGATCGCCAGGTCGGCCGCGACCGGGCTGATCAGCGACAGGAGATGGAGGCACTCGTCCGGGCCGTTCCAGTGGGGGAGGGGCACGGGGACGATCTCGATCTCCAGTCCCGCGTCGGCGAAGATGCGTCCCAGTTGTCGGATCCCGGCCATGTTGGTCCGGTAACCGACGCCCACGGCCAGCGTCGTGTCATCGAGCCACATCGTGTCGCCGCCCTCGATCGTACCCGGATCCTCGATGCGCCCGATCACCGGGATGCCCAAGTCCCGGTAGAGCTGTTCGGCCAGGGCCGGTTCCTCGCGCCGCGCGTGCTTGCCCATCCGGAGGACCACGGCGCCGGCGTCGGTGATGATGGACGGGTCGTAGGGGAAGATGACGTCGTGCATCGCGGGCGTGCCGACGTCCGGGACGATGACGTCGACGCCCTGCGCCGTCAGTAGCCCACGCAGCGCCCCGTGCTCCGTCGCCGCCCGTGCCTCGTCCATCGGGTGGAGGTAGTCGAACCGGCGCCAGTCGTCCGGGGTCTGGACGGGCGGTGGCGTCCGCATGACCACCGTGCGAAGCTGCGCCGTCATCGTCTGGCCGCCATAGCGGGTCGCGGTCGTGGCCATGCGGTCATCTCCGGTGCGGGATTCGGACCGGGGCCCGGTCCACGTCGAGTAGGGATTGGCTGCGCTGGCGGCGATGATAGCAGCGGTCCAGGGGGCGTGAGCCGATGCGGGTAGCCTTGTTCGACCCGTTCTCCGGCGCCAGCGGCGACATGGTCCTCGGCGCGTTGATCGACGCCGGGCTGTCCGTCGATCTGCTCCGTGAGGAGCTGGCGAAGGTCGACCTGAACGGTTACCGGATCACCGCCGACCGGACGACCGACCGGGTCATCGCCGGGACGCGCTTCCGGGTCGACGTCGACCCGGCCAGCCGCGCCCAGCGGCGGTGGTCCGACATCCGGACACTGATCGAGGACAGCCGCCTTCCCGACCCCGTCCGCGCGGCGGCCCTGGCGGTCTTTGGTCGCCTGGCGAGCGTGGAAGCGGAGATCCATGGTGTCCCGGTCGAGCGCGTCCACTTCCATGAGGTCGGCGGGGTGGATGCGATCGTGGACATCTGCGGGGCCTGCATCGCCCTCGATGCCCTCGGCGTCGGTGCCGTCTTCTCGGGACCGCCCCGGGTCGGGAGCGGGATGGTACGGACGCAGCACGGACTACTGCCCGTACCCGCCCCGGCGACGGCGCTGCTGCTGGCCCGGGCGGCGGCGCCGATCGCCCCACCGCTCCCGGAGATGGAATCCGTCGGGGCTGAGCTCCTGACGCCGACCGGGGCCGCCCTCATCACCACACTGGCTACCTTCCGGCAGCCCGAGATGACCCCAAGACGAATTGGCTATGGGTATGGGACGAAAGTACTACCCTGGCCCAACGCCCTCCGGGTGACGATCGGCGATTCACCCGATGGGGAAGCCATAATCGATGGGTCCCACGAGGTGTTGATCGAGACCAACATCGATGACATGAACCCACAGTTCTACGCGATCCTGCTCGAACGACTCGTGGAAAACGGCGCCAATGATGCCTGGCTGACACCGGTGCAGATGAAGAAAGGGCGACCCGGCGTGGTGGTCAGCGCGATCGCGTCGCTCGCCGCCGCCGAGGAGATCGAGGCGGTCTTCTTTGCCAATAGCCCGACGCTGGGCGTCCGGCGGACGGCGATCACGAGGACGAAGGCGCCGCGGCGGTTCGTCAGCGTCACCACCGCGTGGGGGGACGTGCGGCTGAAATTGCGAGGGTCCGGTGCGACCGTGTCCAACGCGGTCCCCGAGTATGAGGACGTCGCCGCGATTGCCCGCAGGGAGGGGATCGCCGTGGCCAGGGTCTGGGACGAGGCGCATCGCCTCGGAGATGCCTTCGTTGGGACCGCCTGGTCGAGCGTCCCGTTCGTCGTTTCCGGATAACGCTCCATGGCGACACCGGCGTCGTCCCGGGATCCCCGAGGAACATCCAGCACGCTCCGGAATAATCTTCGCCCCTATGCGTAAAACAGCCATCACCGGCTGCGGTAAATGTTCGTATACCCTGCTGTGACAAACAGGAAAGGCGCAACCTTTTCACATAGTTGGTATGCTGCCCGCACAGGAGGGTCGGCCGTGGCTGGCGGCGCTCTCCTGTTCGAGCGGTGTGGCCCCGACGGCGACGCCGATCAGCGGGTTCGAATCGAGGAGTGACCAGGGATGCGGAGTCGGGACGGGGGATCTGCCAGGGGGGAGCGTCTCGCCACAGGTGACGGCGCTATGGCGGGCTCACTGGCCTGGACGGGCGATGACGGGTCGCGGTCGACGGGCCGACTCGCGCGCCTGGCCCTTGCGCTGGTCGTGCTGCTCGGCATGCTGGCCGGTAGCGGGACGGTTCTCCCGACCCGGGAGGCCTCGGCGGCTGTCTGGGTATCGATCGCCACCGACGTCGTCAATGTCCGGGAGACGCCCAACGGCACCATCATCGGGCAGGCGTCCAACGGCCAGACATTCGAGGTGGTCGGTGGTCCGACGTGGGACAACTGGTACAAGATCGACTACTACGGTGCCCACGGATTCGTCCTCGGTGACTACCTCGGGACGGGTGCAGTGTCGACCGGAGCGACCGGCGCCCCGGCTGCGCCGGCCGGCAGCGCGGGAGAGCGATGGGTCGATGTCGACCGGAGCTCGCAACTGGTCACGCTCTATGAGGGTGGTGTGGTCGTCCTTCAGGTCTGGGGGGCGATGAGCGCAAGCCAGTCCGAGACCAGCTTCTGGTCGACCGCCAACGGGTCGTACCGGGTCTACGCCAAGGAGGGCGGCCTCCATTACACCCCGTACGGCAGGGCATGGATTCGGCACTGGGTCGCCTTCGACCCGTCACGCGACAATGGCTTCCACTCCTACTCGCTCGAGAGCTCGGGCGCCTATGCCCACGCCTACAACGCTCCGACCGGTGGTTGCGTGGCCCTCGCGCTCTGGGCCTCCGAGTACCTGTACAACTTCGTCTCCATGGGGACCCGCGTCGAGGTCCACTGGTAGGTCGCGGCTCCAACCGGTCGTCCATGCCCCGCCCCGCCCCGCTCCGTCCCGGTGGGGCGGGGCGTCCGGCATGTGGCCCGGAATCCGCGTGGTAGGCTACCGACCAATGGACGATACCGGCCGGATGGTCGGCGACGGGTGCGACCTGTCGCACGACGACCGGACTTGCACCGATGCCTCGCGAAGCCTCCGACACTACCTCCGACTTCGGATTAACGTCCGACCGTACCGACGAGCACGCCGCCGATGTCGCCCTGCTTGTCCCCGTCGGTGACCCGGAACCGGCCGTGCGGGTCGGTCGCCCGACGGCGCAGGCGCCGGACCTCTCGCCGGAGCTCGAGGCCGAGATCGTCGACTTCGCCGAGCAGTACCCCTTCGCCCTCGACGGATTTCAGCGCGAGGCCATCGGGCACTTCCTCCGGGACGAGTCCGTCCTCGTCGCGGCGCCAACCGGCAGCGGCAAGACCGTCGTCGGCGAGTTCGGCATCTTCCACGCGGTCAGACGGTCGGGCCGTGTGTTCTACACGACCCCGATCAAGGCCTTGAGCAACCAGAAGTTTCGCGACCTCCGCCAGATCTACGGCAACGACGTGGGCCTGCTGACGGGCGACGTCTCGGAGAACCGCGACGCCCGCATCCTCGTCATGACCACCGAGATCCTGCGCAACATGCTGCTCCAGACGCCGTGGGAGGTCGACGACGTCACCTGCGTCATCTTCGATGAGGTCCACTACCTCGCCGACCGGGACCGGGGGACGACCTGGGAGGAGGCGATCATCCTCTGCCCGGAGCACATCCAGTTCATCTGCCTGTCGGCGACGGTCAGCAACGCCGGCGAGATCGCCGACTGGATCACCCACACCCACCGGCCGATCCGCCTCGTCACGCACCTGCGCCGGGCCGTCCCGCTGGCGCTGGAGTACTTCGTCGACGGTGAGCTGGAGGTCGTCGTCGACCACCACGGCAAGCAGGTCAACGACTTCTCCCGGCCACGGGGCGGGACGAAGCAGGAGCGCCGGGTCCAGCGGCGTGGGGTAGGGCCTAGCCGGACACCGAAGTTCAGCCGCGAGCGGGATGAGCCGCAGCCACGCGAGATCGTCGACGTCCTCGACGAGCAGAAGCGGCTCCCGGCGATCTACTTCCTGTTCAGCCGGAACGACTGCCAGAAGTACGCCGAGGGGCTGGCCGCCGCCCGGCCGTCGCTGGCCACGCCGGAACAGGTCGCCCGGATCGACGAGATCGTCGCCAATCACCTCCGCGAACTCCGGCCCGAGGACTTCGCCCTGGAACAGGTCCGGACGATGACCTCCCTGGTCCGCCGGGGAATCGGGTTCCACCACGCCGGCCTGTTGCCGATCCTCAAGCAGTTGGTCGAAGTGCTGTTCGGGCGGGGCCTGATGGCGGTCGTCTTCGCGACCGATACGCTGGCGCTTGGCGTTAACATGCCCGCCCGGACGGTCGTCGTGGGTCGCATGTCCAAGTGGGACGGGCGCCAGCGTCGGCTCCTCATCCCGAACGAGTTCCAGCAGATGGCCGGGCGGGCCGGGCGGCGGGGGATGGACCGGTTCGGCCACGTCGTGGTGCCGTTCTCCCCGTTCGTCCCCTTCCGCGAGATGATGGAGATCGCGACCGGTCCGCTGCACCCGGTCCGGTCCGCCTTCGCGATTCGCTACAACACCGTCCTCAACCTCTGGGATCCGCCCGAGGGTGAGCGGGTCCGGCAGCTCCTGCAGGAGAGCCTGGCGGAGTACCAGAGCAACCAGCGCGTCCGGGCGGTCGAACGCGATCTGCTGGAGATCGGCGGCGATATCGTCGCCGCGCAGCAGGCGATGTCGCCCTCCTATGACGAGACCGAGCGGCTGCTGTCGGGGTACCGCGAGGTCGTGGCCGCCCTGACCGAACTGCAGGGACGACTCCGGTCGGTGCTGCTCGAGCTGGATGTCGCCACCGCCACCCAGCAGGACCGGACGCCCTGGACCGAGCCGGGTCGCCACGTCCTCCGGCGCCTGCTCCGGCAGGAGGAGCCGGGGCTGGTCATGCATCACCGTACGCGCGGCTGGGGCGTCTGGCTGGGCCGTGGCACGGCCGGCGGGGCGGGGCTGTTCCTGTTCGGCGATGAGATCGCCGTCGTGCCGGAGTACCGCGACATCGACTTCCTGCCCGACGGTGCCCGGGTCGACCTGCCGGACGAGCTGATCGAGCCACCGGAGGGGATCGCCGATGCCACGACGCTGGTGGACCGGGAGTCGCTGGCACCCATCGCGACCGCGATCACGTCGCTCGACCTGCCGGACCTCGACGCGCGCCTGGCCGGATACCGTGCAACCGAGGGTGCCCGGCTGGAGCGCCGCCGATCGGACCTCGCCGCCCAGGTCGCGGCGCTGGAGGCCGAGCTGGACGACCTGACCGCGCTACGCGACAACCACCCGATGCACGACCGCGCGACCCGCAAGCGGTACCAGTCGAACATGGCCGCGGTCGACCGGCTGCACCAGGAGCGGGCCTCATTCGAGGAACTGCTCCGCACCGAGCAGCTCGCCGAGGAGGCCCGGGTCCGGGGCGTCATCCGGGGTATCCGCGACGTCCTTCACCGGTTCGGCTACCTGACGCAGGGCGTGCCCACCGCCAAGGCCGACATGCTCGCCGGGATCTTCGACAACGACGGCGTGATCCTCTGCGAGATGATCGTCCGGGGCTGGCTGGACGAGTTGCGGCCGGAAGACCTTGCCGAGGTCTTCTCGTGGTACTGCTTCGACCGCGACTCCCGCTACGCCAACGGCTTCCACCTGCCGGCGGCGCTGACGCGGCTGCGGCTGAAGATCGATGATCTGGAGCGGGACGTCCTCGAGGAGGAGCACGCCCACGACCTGTTCATCTCCACCGGCCACAACGCGACCTTCTACGGCCCCGTCCGCGCCTGGGCGCTGGGCGCGACGATGGTGGAGATCGGCGAGACGATCGAGCTGAGCGAGGGAGACCTCGTCCTGACGTTCAACAAGACGATCGACCTGATGCGGCAGGTCCGCGACATGCTCCGTGACGTGGTCGACGACCACCCGCTGATCCCGCTGCTCCGCCAGTCCGAGCGGCTGCTCCGCCGCGGCATCGTCGAGCAGTCCCTGACCCTCGGCTTCGCCCCGGAGGACCAGCCGGAGGTGCCGGTCGAAGGCGCCGTCGATGCGGAGATGACGCCGGCTGTCGAGGCGGTGTAGGCAGCATCGGCGCGGTGGTGATCGGGCCCAAAGACCCGAGCTCATGGACGGCGCGTAGCGGACTCATAGTGTTCGTTCCGCCATGAGAACGACTGCAATGTCCTCAATGTCTCAGGGTTCGCGTTGTTGGCCGTTGAGGTTGGGGGAGGGGGCCGTGCCGTATTCGCGGCTTTACGACCACGCCCTGTGGGGGACGTTCGACCGGACTAAGGTGCATGATTGCACGGGGATCGTCCACGCCGTGGCCGTCCTGCCAGACCACGTGCATCTGGCGACGTCGCTGCCTCCCTCAGTGGCTCCCGCTGATGCCATTGGACGCATCAAGGGATCAGCGGCATTCCTCGTCCGCCGTCGTGATCAGGAGCTGGTCCGTCTGGGGGTTCGCTGGCAATCGGAGTACGGGATCCTCTCTTTTGGCGAGAGGGCATTCCCAATGACCTGAGGTACATCGCAAATGAGGAACATCACCATGCCAGTAATGAGCTCCTAGAGGCTCTAGAAAGGCTGGAGCGAATGCGAGCCCCTCCTCAGGGATCCCCTTCGGATGCAGAACTCTGATGTCTACGCACTGCGCCGTTCCTCATTTCGGGTCTTTAGGCCCGACCATGCTTCGCAACCGCTCGCTCCACGCACTCATCCAGGTCATCGAGCAGCCCGTCTACCGCAACAAGCAACTCTGGGCTCGATTCCCCAGCCAGGGCGATGATCCGGCGGACCTGCCCGTCGAGATCGTCCGGGCGGACCGGGCAGCGGCGCTCGGCGAAGGCGACGAGGCGCTTCTCGCCCGGGTGCCAGGCGAGATTGATGGCGAACAGGATGTCCCAGAACGAGGCCAGCAGGGCGGTCGTCCGGTGGGCGACGGAGTTGACGTCGCCCCGGCGCAGGGCTGCCTCGATCTGATAGCGGTAGCTACCGGTCGCGGTCCGCAGGATGGGACGGTTCTTCGCGACGATGGCGTCACGGAGGCCGGTCGGGTAGGGGTGATCGGTCCGCCGCTGGAGATCGGCGTACCAGCCGTCCGGGTCGGCCAGCGGCACGCTGTCGCGGACGTTGTCGAGGATGCAGGTGGAGTAACCGATCGACGGACGGTACTGGTCGAGGACGGCAGTGACCTCGCCTATGACCCAGTCGGTCGAGCGGTACATCACCTCGATCAGTGTGCCGCTCGCTGGGTCGATCCAGCTGTCCTCGGTCTCCCAGAACTGCCGGTCAATCTCCCGCACTGTGGCGCCGAGGTCGTCGATGGCACTGGCGCGAAGGGCTGGTTCTGGCATTTGGTCAACGTAGACATAGAGGTCGACGTCGCCCCGCTCGTCCACGACCATGTCCGGCCGGGCAAGCGCGAAGCGCGCCAGCGACCCACCGAGGGCGACCGCGCGCACTCCGGGCAAGTCGACCCATCGGTCCGCGACGGACCGGGCGAGACGGAGCATGTCCTGGGGTGATTGCGGCATCGAGTGATCCTTCTGGTCGAACGGAACGACGAAGGCCGCGACCCGTCATGTGGGTCACGGCCTTCGCTTTTCGGACGATCCGAGCTGCGTTAGTTCTGGAACGTGACGTCGAGCGTCATGTCGACGTTGCCCATCATGAGCTTGCTGATCGGGCAGTTGGCCTTGGCGACCTCGGCGGCGGCCGTAAATCCATCGACCTCCATGCCTGGCACCGTTCCGGTCAGTTTCAGGTGCGAGTAGGCGACCCGGAACCAGTTGCCGACGGGCTCCTTCTCAAGACCGACGGTCGACGTGACCTCCAGCCGAGTCGGCGGGTGTCCCTCGCCAGCCAGGGCGAACGAGAGAGCCATCCCGTAGCAACTGGCGTGCGCCGAGGCGACCAGTTCTTCCGGCGAGGTATTGCCGTTCGCCGACTCGAAGCGCGACGGGGCGGTGACCGTCAGGTCCGAGACCGCGCCACTCCCGACGTTGAGGGTGCCGCGGCCGGTCGCGCCGTCGCCCTCCCAGACCACGGTTGCCGTTCGTTCGATCGCTGCTGCCATTCGATCTCCTCATCCGGCTGTCCACCGGGATATCGTGCGCGGGTCGGCGGGCTCTGGGTGATCCTGAGCCTGCCACGCCATGCCAGGGCGGTCGCATGGACGCTGCCATGCGGGACTGCCAGGTATGTTGGTTACTACCCGGGTGAGTAGCCGCGCTCTGATAGAACTACAGCGGGTTGCATATGACGTACCCGCTCTCCATGGTTGGCGCTGCTCCCCTCTGCGGGCACCTGCGAAGCCGAATCCGCTTCAGCGGCTGAGCGAGCAGGTGAGCCGGAGAGTGGCCGGGGGAGAGGTCTGGTCCCCCGCTGGGTCCTTGACCTGCCACCCGCTCTAGGAGGGTGACGGGTCGAGGTAGACGGTCTTGATTTGGGTGAAGAACTCGCGGGCAGCCTTGCCCTGCTCTCGGCTATAGGAGCTGCTGCCCTTGTAGCCGCCGAAGGGGACCTGCGGCTCGGCGCCCGCCGTCTCGCTGTTGACGTGGACGATCCCGGCCTGGATCTCCTGGACGAAGCGCATCGCCCGGGTCAGGTCACGGGTGAACAGCGAGGCCGACAGCCCGTAGCGGACGTTGTTGGCGACGCTGATGGCCTCGTCCATCCCGTCGACCGGGATCACGCCGAGGACGGGGCCGAACAGCTCGTCCTGCCCGAGCCGCGATGACGGCGACACGTCGTTGAACAAGGCCGGCGCGACGAAGTGGCCGCGGGCATGGTCTCCATCCAGCCGCCGACCGCCGACGAGGAGTTCGGTGCCCTCGCCGCGAGCCTGCTCGACCTGCTCGGCGACGGAATCGGCCGCTTTGGCGTTGATGAGGGGGCCGACCTGGGTCGCGCCATCCAGCCCGTTGCCGACGGTCAGCGCACCGATCTTCTGGGCCAGTCGCTCGGTGAACTCGGCCACGATGTGGCGGTCGACGATCGCCCGGCTGGTCGCCGTGCATTTCTGGCCGGTGCTCATCATGGCGCCGTTGATGACCTGGGTCAGGGCGTGGTCCATGTCCGCGTCGGCCAGCACGATCGCCGGGTTCTTGCCGCCGAGTTCCAGTTGCACCTTCTTGCCGTGGGCCCCGGCCAGGTCGCGGATGTGCTTGCCGGTCGCGTCGGACCCGGTGAAGGAGACCGCGACCGAGCGCTCGTCGGTGACGAGCCGGTCGCCGAGGGCGCTGGCGCTGCCGGTCACGACGTTGAGCACGCCGGCCGGCAATCCGGCGTCGACCAGGCACTCGGCCAGCCGGATCGTGCAGAGCGGGGCGTCGCTGGCGGGCTTGATCACGACCGCGTTGCCATAGGCCAGCGCCGGGACCAGCTTCCAGGCCGGGATCGCGATCGGGAAGTTCCACGGGGTGATGATCGTGATGACGCCGAGGGGCTCCCGCAGGGTGTACAGCATCGTCGTCGGGCTGGCGGACGGGTAGTGCTCACCGTGGGGCTGGGCGGTCTCGCCGGCGAAGTAGCGCAGGATCGCGACGGCACGCATCGTCTCGCCGGTCGCCTCCTTCAGCGTCTTGCCCTCCTCGCGGGTGAGCTCGCGAGCGATGGCCTCCACCCGGCTGGCGAGGATCTCGGCCGCCCGGTAGAGGATGTTGCCACGGGCGATCCCGGGTGTCCGGCGCCAGGCCGGGAACGCCTCGCTCGCGGCGGCGAAGGCGGCGTCGAGGTCGCGGTCGTCGGACGCGGCATGGTGGGCGACGAGATCGTCGGTGTCGGCGGGGTTGCGGTTCTCGAAGGTCTGACCGGAGATCGCCGGCTGCCAGGCGCCGCCGATCAGGTTGCCGGGGGCCGGGATGGTGGTCGTCGTGCTCATAGGGGATCGTTCCTCGTGGGTGCAGAAGCCGGGCGTGCCCGTCAGGGATCTTGGACCCTGACCATGATAGTGCCCGCCGGTACCGGGGGCAGTCCGGCCAGGGGTCCGCCCGGCGTTACCCCGACAGCCCCCATGGACCACGGCTACGCTGCCCCGACCTGTTCCGATGGCGCGGCTGCCCGGCAGGGAGATCCTCCCGGGCAGCACAGCGACGGCGGACCGCCCGGTCGCAGGCTTCTGGTCAGCGGCTGGCTAGCCAGGCCGTGTAGTCGGCTTCGATGTGCTCGGCCCAGTTGGGCCGGTCGATCTCGCCGGACGTGTACGTCCCCTCGTGGAGCCGCAACTTGCCGAAGACGTCCCGCTGGCGGGTGTTCTCCGACTCCTCGACGACCTCCTGGGCGAGGTGCGGCGGGATGAACGACAGGCCCTCGGGCGTGCCGAGGGCGACGTCGCCCGGCATGATGGTGACGTCGTCGATCCGGATCGGGATGTTGACGCCCGCCAGCGTCACGTCGCGGATCGGTGTCGGGTCGACGCCGCGGTGGAAGACGTTGAAGTTCTCCAGCTCGCGGATGCGGACGTAGTCCCGGACGGCCCCGTTGATGACGATGCCGGCCTTCGTCCGCGAGGCGATCGCGGTCGAGAGGTTGTCCCCGATGACCGTGCCGTCCCGGATCTTGCCGAAGATGTCGACGACCAGGACGTCGTTGGGGCCGAGCGAGTCGATCACCCAGGTGTTCTGGCCCCCGCTGCGCCCTTCGCTCTCGCCGATCCCGGCGACGACGCCGTGGAAATCCGGGCGGACCGGGACGAACTGGGCCGTCACGACGCGGCCGACGAGGATCCGGTCGGGGTGCATGTTCAGCCAGTTGCCCGTGAACTGGTACTTGTAGCCGTGCCGCGACTCCATGGTCCCCCATGCCTCGTCGTTGGTCACGAGCTTCATCCGCTCGAGCAGATCGTCCGGCACCATCGGTCGGCCGTCCGGCATCCGGTCGAACGGGTTCTGCGGCGTCAGGGCCGCGATCCGCTCCGGCGTGTTGAAGATCATCCAGCTGACTCCCCCGGCTGGGTCACCACCGCGTCCCCGGCCTGTCTCGAGAGACGGCACGGCCTGTCCGCGCCGCCGTCCGGGCATCCTAGCGCAGTCGGGCACGCCCCGGTGACGACCCCAGGGGCATCAGGGGGCGACCCGGGTGCCACGGGCGACACACGCGGATCGCCGGCTGGGCCCAACTCACTGGCGACCAAGTGTCTCGGGCCGGAGTCGCCCCGCATCGCGGGGCCAAGATTCGTCACCGCCGGTCGGTCGGCAAGGCATGAGCGGGTCACCCCGCGGGACGAGGCGCGGCGGTCCGGTGGAGCGACGGGCGGTCCGGGTACCTTATGCGCGGTCCCGTTAGGGGTGGAGCCGCGCAGGGATCGTTGTCCTGACTCGCCTGTTGGATGCCCGCCGCGGGTGCGGGGGCACGATGCCCCGGGGGAGGGTCGCCTTATGGGCCGGGATCGGGTCGATCCCGAACCGGGCGGCGTCAGTCGACCATCCGAAGCTGGGCGGCAGCCGGGTGGATCGCGGTCAGGACCGGTCGGGTCATCTGGCCGGTGGCGATGACGGCCTGGCCGGGTGCGAGGCCACGGACCGTCCGCCACAGGCTGTCGTCGATCCCACTGACCGACTGGCGCAGGTCGCTGATCGCGGCGGGGTCAGCGACCTTGTGGATCACCCAGTTGTTGATCAGCGCCGACACCTGCGGGGCCAGGTGCTGCGGCAGCTGGGTCACGAAGGCCAGCCCCAGCCAGCGCTTGCGGCCGCGTTTGGCGATCCGCTCGACCTGCGAGAACAGGACGGGCATGGACGCGACCCGGTTGCGGGCGAGGAACTCGTGCGCCTCCTCGATGATGACCAGGGTCCGTGGCGGCCCCTCCGGGTCACCGTGGCTCTCGTAGGCCGCGTAGCGGCGCTCCTGCGCCGCCTGCACGCCACGCAGCAGATCCGCGATCACGATGTTGCGCAGGTCGGTCCCGTCGATGTCGGACAGGTCGAAGATGTTGACCCGGCCCGGCGCGAGGAGGGCGTCAAGGTCGAGGGGACCGGCTGGCCCGCGAGAATTGTCGAAGACCCGCAGGCGGTGGAGCCGGCCCAGGCGGCCCATGAGTGCCTTCCAGCTGACCGGGTGGCTCGGCTTCGCCTCCCGGACACGGCCCAGGATCACGCCGGACGCGTCCGCAATCGACGGTTCGTTGATCGCCGGCTCTCCCTTGTCGGCAGCGCTCAGGAAAGCGCCAATCAGGGAGCGCATGACGGCGAGGGTGACGCCGGGGCAGCCCTCCTCGAAATCATCAAGCTCAGCCGTATCGACGGCGCGGGACAGGCCCCTGATGCGATTGTCGGCGGCGAGGCTCTTGGCCAGCTCATAGGCCTGGAAGTAGCGCTCCTGCTGGGCCTCACTGAGTTCGAGGATCTCGGCGACCGTGTAAGGGGACAGGTCACTGAAGCGCAGGCTGAACTCGTGGGAGTTGGGGTGGTGCTCGTTGGTCGTCTCCCGTCCGACGAGCCGGTAGAGGTGCGTGTCGGGGATCCCCTCCGGCTGGCGCCCATCCTGGGCCAGCAGCCGGACCATCGTCGGGTCGGTCGTCGGTTCGTGGACGTGGGTGTACTCGCCCTCGACGTCAAGGAGGACGATCGCCAGTCCGGCCCGCTGCCCCTCGGCCAGCAGCCCGGCGACCGTCGTCGACTTGCCACCACCGGTCGTGCCGACGATCCCGAGGTGGCGGGGGAGGATGTTCTTGCTCCGCGACGGCAACCCGACCGGGACGTCGTGGTGGCCCACGGCCCGGCCCAGGCGGATGTCGCCCGACACCTGGAGCACATGGGCGGTCTCCTCGTCGTCGAGGACACTGACGGCGCTACCGGGCAGGGGCCGGAACCGGGGTGCCTGGATCACCCGGTTGATCTCCTCGCCGAGGAGTTCGACCTGGACCCGGCCGTGGTACTGGGGCTGGAACGGCTGGCTCCGGACGCTCGTGGTCACGATCAGGCTGGCATCCGCCCGGAGGCCGTCCGGCTCGGCGAACGGCCCGGCGACGACGATGCCGAGATAGGTCCGGTCGTCGCCGCTGGCGATCCGGACGAGCGCCTGGCTGGGCGTGGCGGCGATGTGGTCCCGGGGCAGGAGGACGGTGATGCTGCCGTCCTCGCTGCTTGGCAGGTCGTACATCGTGTGACCGACGACGCCGTTGCCGGTGTCAGGCAGCCACGGGTCGAGGCCGGCGGCGACACCGTCGTCGGTGAGGCGCTGAGCCGGCTGGTCCGGCGCCGGGACGCTGATCCCGTCGGAGGGGGCCGCTCCCGGTGAATTGGCCGGTGCCGGAGGACGCGGCGCGGCTGGGGCGGTGCGTGTGTCCTGGACGACGTCGGTCTTGGGGGCCGGATCTGGCAGGGCCGACATGCGCGAGGCAGTCGCGATGGCGGTGGTGTCCCCGGTGACCGTTTCGGTCGCGGGGTCGGTCGCCATCGGTGTCGCGGGTCCTTTAAGGGGAGCCATGACGGGCGGTGGAGCCGTGTCGGGCGCGGCGACCGGGGGTTCGGCCTTCAGGGGCGGCCAGAACGACGCCTCGGGCGGGCTGTCGTCCTTCGGCTCGTTCTGTCGGTCTTTCGGTGAGTTGAACCAGCTGCGAACCATGGGGTGCGTCCTCAGTCGAGCCCGAAGCGCGGGTGCGCGCCGGCGTCGAGGTAGGCCAGCCGGGTCGTCTCGGCGAGCTCACTGGCCGGGAACATCCCCCGGCAGACCTGCTCGGCCAGGTCCAGTAGCATCGGGAAGGCACGGTGCTCGTGCAGCACACTATCGGCGATCGCGACCAGGGCCGCCTGATGGATGTGGTCCTGGTGCCCGTAGAACAGCCGGGGCGGCCCGATCTCGGAGGCGCGGTAGACACCCATCCGGAGCATCGGTCCAGTCTCGGCGGCGAACGTCTCGACGAGGTCGCGTTCCCGCCGTGAGTAGTGTGCCCGGTCGACGAGTGACCGGAGCCGGAGCAGGCCGTCATCGACGATCGCGTACTCCAGCGGTTTCAGCGCGTGGCCGACCGTCAGGAGGCCGCGCTCCCGCGTGTCCGGTGAGACGAAGACGAACTTCTTGTGTCCGTTGATCAGCCGATCGAGGAGCGAGACGCTCCTGATCGCGAGATCCATGCTGCCACCACCAGTGATGAGTTCATAGGGGATCGGGTTGCCGGAACCGAGGCGCCAGGGTGCCGTCGCCTGGTCCGTCAGGGCCGAGCGCTCGGCGTAGGTCAGGATGCCCCGCCGGGCGAGATTGGAGAGCCGGCGCTCGGCGACGCTGTCCTCCGCGGCGCCGGCCTGGCGCTGGCGGATGACGTTGAGGGCGATGTCCTCCACCTCGCCGGCGGAGAAGCGCAGGTCGCGGCGGAACAGGCGGTGGCCCCAGGTCCCACGGTCGCCCTGGTAGTTGACCAGGCTGACGCCGAGCTGAGTCACGGTCAGGGCCAGCGTGTCATGAGCGGCGACCGTGCCGCGACAGGCCTCCACGCCGCCGTTGAACAGGATCGTCTCGTGCGCCTGGCGGAGCTGGTCCAGCGTCACGTGGTAGATGCCGGCTTCAGGGGGGCTACCGGGCCGCTTGCCGATCCGGGGCAGCACGGTCCGACGGATCGCCTCGACGTGGGACTGCTCATCGCGCGCCGCGGCCGAGATCTCCCGCTCGAGCTGGTGGTAGAGGGCGACCAGGTCGCCACCGCGCGGCCAGGTCGCCAGGTCGAGCGTGTCGGCCAGCGACTCGTTGAAAGCCCGCCGGAACGCCCGGTCGTCGATCAGCTCGTTGTCGGCGGATGACTGATCGGCGTCGTCGTGGGCCAACCCATCGCCTTCATGGCGGGTCGACGCACGCTCCTGATTGCCATTGTCGGAGAAGGACATCCGTCGCCTCAGGGTAAGTCCACGGTCGCACCCGGCCTATCGTCGCATGCGGCGATGCCATTGACGGACGGCGCTCGCAGTCACGGTGAGAGCCAGTCGACGAAGGTGGGGGCCGGCTGGAACCGGCGGGTGAGCCGCCGCGCGGATTCCGTGGCCGGTCCGACCGGGAGGTGGAACCGGGAGACCAGCAGCCGCGTCGCGTCAGCGCTCGACCATCGTCCACCGAGTGCGCGCCGGACCTCGTCGGCCGGGGCGAGAAGCTCGCAGGCCAGTTCGTCGGCCAGGGCCTCCCGGGCCTGCACGGCCGCCGAAGCGACGAAGTTGGCGTCCCGGGCCAGCAGGTGGACGAACGGGCGGAGGGATTCGCCGTGGAGGGCAGCCGCCAGGCGTTCATCAGTGTCGGCGTCCCGGGTGCCATCGAAGACGGCTTGGGCGCCGTCGCCGATCAAGGCGCGGGTGTGCTCACGTGGACCGTAGTAGTCGAGGAGGAGATGGGCCACCTCATGCGCGATGGTGAACTCCCGCTCGTCGAGTGGGTCGGACGAATCGACGAAGATGAGACCCGAACCGGCCGACGCCACGGCGCAGCCACGCAGCCGCCGGTTCGGATCGTCCATCGGGACGGGGAACCCCTCGCGTCGCATCCACGCCTGGATGGTCGCGATCGAGAGACCCGCCTGCGTCTCCACCCGGACGGAGTGAACCCAGGAGACCGCGACCTGGACCGAGCGCGGCTCCGGTGGCTCGATCCCGGACGACAGCCAGAACCGCTCGGCGATCGCCACCAGCTCGGGTCGGGTCACCGGTAGTTGTCCTCGGGCCGATCGTCACTGGTTGCCGACGGCGCGCCCGGCCGATCCTCGGCCGGCGTGGGGTCGTCGTGGTCGCGGGCCGCGGCGACGATCCGGCGGGCGGCGGCGGAGCCCGTGAAGGCGTTGCGGCTCTCGACCGCCCGCAGGAGGTGCATCAGCTGCTCCGCGACGATCCCATTGGCGGCGGCGATGGCCCGGACATCGCCCGCGAATCGGTCGGAACGGGGGATCCCGCTCAGACCGAGCCGGTCGAGGCTCGCCACGTTCAACCCGAGGTGCGCGGCGAGCTGGTCGTGACTCCAGCCTTCCTGCTCCCGGTAGCGGCGCAGGCGGGAAGCCAGTGCGGCGTCGTCCCCCCCCGAGCGCTCCCGCAGCCAGGCGAGCTGATCTGGCGTTGGCGGGGTCGGGACGAACACCGGGTCGTCCGGTTCGTCATCTGGTCGAGTCGCGGAGTTCGTCGCGTCCTCGTGCATCGATGGTCCTCTCTCGTCTCACATCCGGCGAAGTCGCTTCGCCAGGCGGTCCTTCATTCTCTGGATCACCTGGACCTGCTCGGGGGTCGGCAGGTGCAGGATCCCCAGCGCGTTGGCGAAGACGTCCGTGCTGCGCTCATCATGGACGTATTGCAGGTCGAAGACGATCCCCTCGTCATCGGTCTGGACGACGTGTCGCCGGATCGCCGCGACGCGGGTGTCGCTCTCGCCGCGCAGGACGAGATCCTCGGGACCGGGCTCGTCCGAGGAGAGGTTCCCGCCGAGTCCCTGATTTCCGACATCATCATCGTCGGAGCCAGAGGGAGGGTCGATAGTCACGATCCGCGGGCGACGCTTCAGTTGGGCGAAGTGATTCCTAAGGTCGCCCTTCAGGTCCATCATCAGGTAGCCAAACAGGCTCTTGCCGCGAGTGGGATCGTACCGTTCCGGGCGGTCGCGCATGGAGACGATGACGTTCAGGACGAGGTCGTTCGCCACGTCCTCGCGGGTGACCGGGTCATGGAGCCTGG
>CADCWK010000155.1 GCA_902806375.1 uncultured Thermomicrobiales bacterium | reverse complement strand
CCGCTCCCCGGGAAAGCGGGATCGGGCGGCCGTGTCGCGGGGTGACGGAACGCCCCGTCGCCCCGTCCGGTTGTCGGACGCGCCGGACCTGTTACCGCATGGTCGAGGGCAGGATCCGGAGTTCGGCGCGGTACTTCGCGACGGTCCGGCGGGCGATCCGGATCCCCTGCTGGAGCAGCAGGTCGCAGATCCGGCGGTCGGTCAGTGGCTGACCGTTCTTGGTCTCCCGCTCGATCAGTTCCTTGATGACGTCCTTGGTGCTCAGCGACGGGGTGAAGAAGTCGCTGAACGGGATCACCTTGCGCGACGGGAGCATGACGTACTTGTTCGCGGTCGCCCGGCTCACCGTCGACTCGTGGACGCCGACCTGCTGGGCGACGATCGCCCGCGTCAGCGGCCGGAGTTCGCGGACGCCGCCGCGCAGGAAGCTCTCCTGCAGGCCGCACAGGCAGAGACTGATCTTGAGCAGGGTCTCGCGACGCTGCTGGATGTTGGAGATGAACAGCCGCGCGCGACTGCTGTACTGGCGCACGTGGTTCCGGTCGTCGTCATTGAGGGACGTGCCGGTGACCAGGGTGGCATCACCGGACGGCTCCGCCGGGACGGGGCTGCTGGCCGCGATGTTGTCGGTCAGGCTCTCGCCGCTCTTGTGCTTCCTGAGCGACGCCGAGAGGACCGTACCGTTCTCGGCGGCTCCGTTCCCGTTCGCCTTGCCGTCCCGGGTCCGCTGGTTTCGGCGACCCATGTCGGCCGATAACGAGTCGTACATCGGGCTGATCCGGAGGTGGAAATGCTTGGCATCGACCACCTCGCAGAACAGGTCGCCATCCTTGATCGAGATGATGACGTCCGGCGCGACGTAGGCCGCCTGGTTCGGGCTCCGCCACGACTTGGCGCTCGAGGCCTGGAGCGGGAACGGGTTGAGGTGGGTCCGGATGAAGTCCCGGGCCTCCTCGACCTCCTCGGTCGAGAGCCCGAGGTCGCGGGCGATCTGCCCGTACTTGTGGGCGCCGAACTCGGCCAGGTGGGTATCGATGATCCGGTCGACCTGGACCGGGACGTGCTGGGCGGAACTCTGCAGGAACCGGGTCTGGAGCATCAGGCACTCCTTGAGGTCCCGCGCGCCGACCCCCACCGGCGCTACGTCCTGGATGACCTCGAGGACGGCCAGGATCGCCTCCATGTCCCAGTCGATCAGGGCGGCGAGTTCGTCGAGGTCAGTCGTCAGGTAGCCGCGGTCGTCGAGGCCGTCGACGAGATACTCGGCGATGGGGTACTCATGCGGGTCCAGGACGGTGCGGGCATCGGCGAGGATCTGGGCGTGGAGGTCATCGTCGGAGGCCACCAGGGTCATCGGGTCGAAGTCGTCGCTGTCCTCCCGGGTGGACGCGGCCTCGTTCATCTGCTCCGGGAAGTCCTCGAACGATTCCTCGTTGTGGTTCATCGACTGCTGGCTGATCAGGCAGGTCGGGCAGAACGTCCCGTCGAGGACGCCCCCGCACATGGCACAGGTCGGCCGGTCATCGACATCCAGGGCGGGGTTGGCGTCCATCTCGGCCGAGATGACCTCTTCGAGTTCCTGCCGCGACAGACTCAGGATGTAGTTCGCTTCGATCAGGCTGGGGGAGACCCAGGGTCGCATGTCCTGGCCGAGTTCATACCCCGATTGCATCATCGTTCTGACTCGTCCTCGCGATTGCGCCCAAGGCTGGCCGGTCGGATCCCAGGCCCGGCTGGTGATGCCGGTGCCGCGTCAGGAAGCCATTCGGCGGGGGGCATGGGCCGCCGCGCCGCTGACCCTCCGACCGGTTCCGGAAGCTCTGTCCGTGAGTATAGGGGCGATACCGGGGGCTGGCAAGATTCTTGCTATTCGGCGACATTCCTCGCCGCTGACCGGGCGCCGGGTCGGGCCTGGCGTCCCGTCCCAGTGGAGTGCCCTCCGGCGGGTAGGTTACGTCTCGTGATTGTCGTCACCCGGTGGCATCATTGGCGTAGCGTGTCGATGGCCAGCAGGGCGGGACGGGGTGTCCTCCGGAACCGGGTTCCCCTGTTCAGGTCGACGCCCAAGGAGTGGCGAGACTGTCACTGGTGCGCACCTACACCCTGGGTCGGTTCGCCGGGATCCCGATCAGTGTCCACCCGTCGGTGGCGCTGCTCGCCGTGATCCTGGTCCTGCAGCAGGGGATCCTCGTCGACCGTGGGATTCCCGGCTTCCTGCTGGCCACCGTGCTCGTCGCCCTGCTCTTCGCCGCCGTCCTGCTCCATGAGGTCGGCCACGCCCTGATGGCGCGGCACTTCGGCCTGTCGGTCAGCGAGATCTCCCTGTCGCCGCTGGGCGGGGTCGCACGGATCGAGCGGCTGCCCCAGAGTACGACGGTGGAGCTGCTCGTCGCCCTCGCCGGCCCGCTCGTGAACCTCGCGATCGCCGTGGCGCTCCTGCCACCCATCGTCATCCTGGCCTTCGTCGCCGGGTACGGCTCCGTCGGGGACATCCTCCGCGATACCGTCTCCGGCGTTGGCCCGCTCCCACTGCTCGTCTCGTTCTCGATCCTCAATCTGCTGCTGCTGGTGTTCAACCTGCTGCCGGCGTTTCCGATGGACGGCGGGCGCATCTTCCGGGCGATGCTCGCGGGCCGTCTGGGCCAGGAGACGGGGACACGCGTCGCCGTCATCACCGGCCAGGGGCTGGGCGCCGCCCTGATCGTCGCCGCGGTCGTCTGGCAGCTCTGGGCGCTGGCCCTCATCGGCGCCTTCGTCATCGTCGCCGCCCGTTCGGAATGGCGGGACGTCCAGCTCGAAGCCGCCATGCGGCGGCTCCGGGTAGGGAGCTACGCCCTCTGGGACCGGGGCGGCGTCTCGCCGGATCGCCCACTGACCTTCGCGCTGAGGGATGGTGCACGCGACTGCGTCGTGACCGACCGCGGGACGGTGGTCGGGATGGTCTGGCGGCACCAGCTGCTCCACGAGCTCCAGGGCGGCGCGGGCAACCGGACGGTCGCCGACATCGTCGACCGTGACATCGTCACCGCGGACATCAACGATTCGCTGCACGATGTCGAGCAGTGGATGCAACGAACGGAGCGCTGGGCGATCCCGGTCACGGAGAACGGCACCTACCGGGGCATCTTCACCGCGGACCGATTCGTCCATATCCGGCGGCGAATCGCCGACGGTACCGGTGGACCGGGGAGGACCGGCACCGGCTGGGCCCAGCGCGCCCGCCGCTCGCTCCGGCAGGTTCTCCGTTGAGCGCGCTGGGTGGCCGGCGCGCCATGGGCTGACGACCGGATCGTGCGAACGTCACGGCGGGCAGGTGATCGGCGCGGCCTACCCGTCCATCCGACGGTCATTGCGAAGGTGTGCGAGCCGGGGCGAGGCCGGTTGACCGCATGCTTCCAAAAAGGTAGTATTATGGCAATGCTGTTAAGCGGTCGGAGGTCTCCCTTGAAGGTTTCGACACGCGGCGAATACGGTGTCCGGGCGATGGTGGCGCTGGCGCACTATCACGGCAGCAAGCCGGTGGCCCTGACGACCATCGCCAAGGATTCACACGTGCCCGCCCCGTACCTCGAGCAGCTCATCGCGCCGTTGCGCCGGGCTGGTCTGGTCGAGAGCCGTCGCGGCGCCCAGGGTGGCTATCAGCTCTCCCGGCCGCCGGGCGAGATCCGCGTCGGGGACATTTACCGCGTGATGGAGGGGCCGGTCGCGCCGATGGACTGCGTGTCGGAAGACGAGGCCGACCAGACCTGCCCGTTGATCTCCGGCTGCGAGACCCGACCGGTCTGGCTGGCGGTCCGCGACTCGATCGTCGGCGCCATCGACTCGATCACCCTGGCTGACCTGATCCGCCAGGACGCGCCCGCTTCGCCCGTCGAGACCCAGGTGGTCGCCTGACCGACGTCCCCGCATCACTGGTAGAGAACCACGCCGTGTCAGTCCCCGCTGTCTCCGACGTCATCTATCTCGATCATGCCGCCACGACGCCCCTGGACCCTGACGTCCTGCGGGTGATGGTGCCGTATCTCTCTGCCGATTTCGGCAACCCGTCCAGCGTCTACGGGTTGGGCCAGGCCAGCCACGCGGCCCTCGACTCGGCCCGCGCGACGATCGCGCAGGTGCTGAACGCGTCGCCCGCCGAACTGGTCTTCCTGGGCGGCGCGACGGAGAGCGCCAACCTCGCCCTCAGTGGCGTCGCCTGGGCGGCCCGGCGGCGTGACCCGGCCGGACCGTGGCCGCACATCGTGACGACGGCGATCGAGCACTCCGCTGTCCTGGAGACCGCACGCTGGCTGGAGGAGATCGGCTTCGGCCTGACGGTCGTGCCGTGCGACGCCGAGGGGGCCGTCGCGCCCGGCGTGGTCGCCGCGGCGATCCGCGATGAGACCTGCCTGGTCTCGGTGATGCTCGCCAACAACGAGGTCGGCACGATCCAGGACATCCCGGCGATCGCCATGATCTGCGCCGAGCGCGGCGTCCCCCTCCACTGTGACGCGACCCAGGCCGGCGGTAGCCTGCCACTGGACGTCGAGGAACTGGGTGTCGACCTGCTGACCCTGTCGGCGCACAAGTTCTACGGTCCCAAGGGCGTCGGGTTGCTCTACGTCCGCAACGGGACCGACATCGCGTGGCAACAGCGCGGCGGCGGCCAGGAGAGCGGTCGCCGGGGCGGGACGGAGAACGTCGCCGGGATCGTCGGGATGGCCGTCGCCCTCGACCGCGCGGAGCGGTTCCGACCGGCCTACGCCACCCACTGTGCCACGCTGCGCGACCGGCTGTACGACGGGTTGCGGGAGCGTCTGCCGGAAATCGCGCTCAACGGGCCGCCGCCCGGGCCACTGCGGCTGCCGAACAACCTCAACGTCGTGCTGCCCGGCATCCAGGGGGAGACCGTCCTGCTGGCGCTCGACATGGAGGGCGTCGCGGCGTCGGCGGGCTCCGCCTGCACCGTCGGCCGGAACGAGCCCAGCCACGTCCTCGAGGCGATGGGGCTCAGCGATGCCGCCACGCGGACCAGCATCCGCCTCACCGTTGGCCGCAGCAACACGGCCGACCAGATCGATGACGCCGTCGACACCATTGTCGGGGTGGTCGAGCGGACCCGGACGCTCGCCGGCGTCCACTGAACCGCACCAGCACACCAGATCCGTGAACCGACGGCCGACATGGCACGGGATCGGCATCGGGGACAGGGCTGTCCCCCGTGTGGGCGACGAGGTCGCCCCGTCGATCGCGAGGTCACCATGTCCGTCTCATATCCCGACGATTCCGTCCAGCGTCGGCTGGGCCGTACCATCAGCGAACGGGTCGATCAGCTCTCGGATGCGTCCCCGGGGCTCGATGGGGTCGCTGCCGCCGTCAAGGCCGCCATCGCGCCAGTCGCCGGCGACCGGGCCCCGCAGGGCGTCCGGGATGCCCTGCTCGGTTCCGCGCTCGGTCACCCCATGCACCCCTTCATCGTGACGCTGCCGATCGGCGCCTGGTCGCTGGCCAGCCTGTTCGACCTGATGGGCGAGCGGCGGGCCGCCGATCTCTGTCTCCGCACCGGTGTCCTGGCCGCCGGAGCCGCCGCGATCACCGGCCTCGCTCAGTGGAACGAGGTCACCGACCGTGAGCGCCCGCGCCGGATCGGCGTCATGCACTCCTCGCTCAACACGGTCGCGAGCGGGATCTACATCGGCTCATGGGTCCTGCGGTCCCGTGGCCAGCGAGGGGCCGGGATCGCGACCGCCGCCGCGGGGCTCGCGGTCACGTCGCTGTCCGGCTGGCTGGGTGGCCATCTCTCCTACACGCTGGGTGTGGGCGTCGAGGACGATGCCCTCGTCCGGCAGCACGCCGCCTCCCAGCCGGTGGTCGACGAGGATGCCGCCGAGGCTCAGCCGGTCCCCGGCCTCGACCCGCTGAGTCAGCCGGACCAGCCGCTGGACCCGCTGGCGCGCTGATCGGGCGGGACGGGGCGGCGCCGGGTCCGTTCGGCGCCGGGGCGATGGCGTAGACTGTCGGCGTGATGAGTATCCCGCCCGCCCGGCCCGACGGTGAGCACCCACCCGGTGGGTCGCTCAACGAGTACCAGTTGCGGCTGCCCGGTTTCGAGGGGCCGCTCGATGTCCTGCTCCGCCTGATCGAGCGCGAGCAACTCCCGATCGCCGACCTGTCGCTGGTCCAGGTGACGGACCAGTTCCTGTCGGCGATGCGCAGGTTGGGTCCCGAGGCGC
>CADCWK010000154.1:26294-30276 GCA_902806375.1 uncultured Thermomicrobiales bacterium | reverse complement strand
TGACGGCGGTCCTGGCGTCGGTCTTCATGGACGGCTCGACCGCCCGCATCTGGGTCGCCGTGCCGGCCGTGATCGCGGTCGGCGCCTTCATCGGCCTGGTCAACGGCCTCATCATCACGAAGCTCCACATCAACGCGTTCATCGCCACCCTCGGGATGTCGCTGATCCTGCGAGGGTTGCTGAACGCCACCGTCGACAACTACGCCGGTGCCGTTCCTCCCGAGTTCCAGCGCCTCGGGTACGACACCATCCTGGGGCTGCCGGTCTCGATCCTCCTCCTGTTCGCGGTGGTCGGGATCGGCTGGTTCGTCCTCCGCCACACCCGCTTCGGGCACCACCTCTACGCGGTGGGCGCGAGCAAGGAGTCGGCCCGGCTCTCAGGTGTGCGCTCGGACCGGGTGCTCATCCTCGCCCATGTCATCTGCAGCGTCACCGCCGTGCTGACCGGGTTGTTCATCGTGAGCCGGCTGAGCGCCGGCGCGCCGTGGGTCGGCACCGACGGCAACTACGACCTCGAGTCGATCGCCGCGGTCGTCCTCGGCGGGACGGCCCTGATGGGTGGTCGGGGAGGCGTCCTCGGGACGTTCGCCGGGGTGCTGATCCTCGCGCTGCTCGACAACGCGTTCAACCAGTTGCAGATCGACCCGTTGCTCAAGGATGTCGTCCGCGGTGTGATCATCATCGCGGCGGTGGCCGCCCTCACCGTCCGCCAGCGCGGGAGCATCCCATGACGGCCGACGCGACCGGACCGACGATCCGCCCGGGAATCGACCTGACCGAATCGACGGGAACCCGGATCCTCCGGATCCTGAGACCCAGCGCACCGGTCTTCATCGTGCTCATCGGCCTGCTGGTCTGGATCACGATCGAGAACCCCAACTTCACCGACCCGAACGTCTTCCTGATCTTTCTGCGCCGGGCGGCCCCGCTGATGATCCTCGCCGCCGGGCAACTGTTCGTCATCGTGTCAGGGGAGTTCGACCTGTCGATGGGGGCCCTGATCACCCTCGTGGTCATCCTGTCGGGCAGCTGGATCGATGGCGACCCCTCCCGAACCTGGCCGGTCATCCTGGCTCTGCTCGCCATCGGCGTCGTCGTGGGTCTCGCCAATGGGCTGATCACGACACGCCTCCGCGTCCCCTCATTCATCACGACCCTCGGCACGATGCTGATCCTCAGCGGCTTCGCACTCTGGTGGTCCGGGGGGACACCGAAGGGGTCACTGCCCGACAACTTCAGGATGTGGGGCCGGACCGGTCTCGAGGATGTCCCCGTGATCGGACAGCTCCCCTACTCCGTCATCGTCATGGTGATCGTCGCGATCGTCACTGCCTGGCTGCTGCACGCGACGTCCTTCGGCAAACAGGTCTTCGCATCGGGAGGCAACCCCCGCGCGGCGTTCTTCTCCGGCGTCGACGTGCCGCGCGTACGCGTCCTGGCCTTCGTCATCTCGGCGCTCAGCGCGGTGATCGCGGGCATCCTCCTGGGGGGGTTCTCCGGGGTCTCGCCGGACGCGGGGGCGGGGTACGAATTCCGGGCGATCTCGGCGGTGATCCTGGGTGGGGCGATCCTCGGAGGGGGGCGCGGAGCGATCATCCCGGCCATGGCCGGAGCCCTCACCCTGGAGGCGCTCTTCACCTTGTTGAACCTGCTCGGGCTGCCAAATCCGATCCGTGACGTCTTCCAGGGCGTTATCATAATCGCCGCCATCGGTATCGCCGCGTTCCGGCAACGCACGTCCCGGTAGAGACGATTCCCGCCGGTGGCAGGAAAGGCAGGTGCGGGCCCTCGAGACTGAAAACGGGTCGACGACGATCCCGCGTAGCACCCCGTCGCACGACGTCCACGATGAGGAGAACGTCATGTCAGGTTCCCCGAGGCACCGTTTCGGCCTTCCCCGATTGCTCGTCCTGTTCCTGGTCTTCGGCGTGGGGATCGGCCCGTCGACGCTGACCCTGTCAGCCCAGGATGAGACGCAGTGGTTCGTCCAGGCGGAGTTCGACGACCAGATGCGCCAGCGCGGGGTCGCGGCCGAGGGTCCGGCTGACCAGCCGTGGGTCCAGATGATCGAGCCGGAGATGGTCGATACCGCCCAGTACGCGACCGAGGCCAGCGGCTGGCACGTCTGCTTCTCCAACGCGGGCGTCAACAACCCCTGGCGCGCGGTCGGCTACACCACCATGCAGGCGGAGGTCGAGCTGCACCCGGAGATTGCCCGGTTCACCCATGTCGACGCCGAAGGCAATGACAACAAGCAGATCTCCGACATCCAGGACCTCCTGAACCAGGACTGCGACGCGCTCATCGTCTCGCCCAACACCACCGCGGCCCTGACACCGATCGTCGAGCAGGCGTGCGGCCAGCTTCCGGTCATCGTCTTCGACCGTGGCGTGTCGACCGAGTGTCCGACATCCTTCATCCATCCGATTGGCGGGTACGTCTTCGGGGCGATCGGGGCCGAGTTCCTCGTCGAGGAGGTCGCGGAGGGCGGCAACATCCTCGCGCTGCGGATCCTGCCGGGCGTCGATGTCCTCGAGACTCGGTGGGCGGCGGCGGACCAGATCTTCTCCACGAACAACATGAACGTCGTGGGCGTCGAGTTCTCGGAGGGCGACCGGGCCCGGGTGAAGTCGATCGTCACCGACTACATCGAGCGCTTCGGCCAGATCGACGGGATCTGGATGGACGCCGGCCAGGACGCCGTCGCCGCGATCGAGGCCTTCGAGGACCTCGGCCTGGAAGTCCCGCCGATCGTCGGTGAGGACCAGCAGGACTTCCTGCAGAAGTGGTCCGAGGACGGGCTGACGGCCATCGCGCCGTCGTGGCCGACCTACCAGTGGCGGACGCCGGTCATCGCGGCGACGATGATCCTGTCGGGTCAGCCCGTGCCGTCCGAGTGGATCCTGCCGCAGCCGGCGATCACGGCCGACAACCTGGAGTCGTACCTGCAGACGAATATGCCACCGCAGCATTACGCCCTCTGCGGTTGCGAGTCGATGCCCGAGTACCCGCAGCGGTGGGGCGGAGAGTAGCGACGATCCGATCCGATCCGACACGAGCGACGCGCCACCCCGCTTGGGGTGGCGCGTCTCGTTGGGGGCGATGTTCTCGAAGGGAGCACCTATCAGTGATGATTATCGTCGCTCGGAGCCGCCACTGGTCTTTCCGAGTCGACGAACCACGGTAGGGTCCGTCTCGTCTCCTGAGCGAAGAGATGGCAACCAAGGCGGAGGCGGTTTCACCGGGAATCGGCGGCGCTTGCGGCACGATCCTGTCAGGAGACTGCTGACAGGTCCTTGTCCTCCATCTCCCAGGCATGATCCAGCATGTGGAAGGCGCTGTGGCGTATGAGATACGACAACTCCAGCTTCCGCGCTTTCTGCCCCCTGGCATGATGCTCTCGGAGCGCCCCCACGTAATCGTTGCGATACTGGCGGAGAACGTCAGGATCGAGGAGGACACCCTCTGGGTACTCGATGCCGACATTGACCGCCAGGCCGCTTCGCTCCCAACCCAGCACGTGGTTGATGATTTTGTCCCGATCACGGCCACCGCCGCGTGGTCCCTTCTTCAACTCGGGCGATACACGGCTGGCGACCCGGTCGAAGAACGCCCAGGCAGCCTGCAAGAGCGCCAGTCGACGTTCCAGTTGTCGTTCGGATAGCCCTTCTCCCTCTTCCGGCGAGGCAGCGAACGAGATACCCCAGAAATCGGTGGACCCTGTTCCGGTGTACCGATCGCCTTCGGTGAGCGGACCGGCGGCATCGAACTCCGCGCCGAATCCTGCCAGTTCGGCGATCGGTCGATAGCGCTGGCGGTAAGCCTCCAGCACGTCGATCGCCCGGTCAGGCGTCTTCGCCCCCCGGCTCCACCCTGGCCAATCGATGGCATAGGCAACCGATTTCTTCCCCTTTGGCCCGAGCTCGACCATCATACGGACTGCGTCGCTCATGCGGTCGCCTTTCCCGAGAAATCGTTTTCC